>JABXIW010000006.1 GCA_013372875.1 Gammaproteobacteria bacterium
GACCACTGCTCATCTGTCATTCCTTTGTGAGTTGTTGTTCTCCCAATGTAGCAGGAATGTGAGTAGTGTTGAAATAGGAAAATAGTACACACCAAGTTTTAGAAGGTGAGGAGTGTTAGTATTGTGGGTAAGCGTTGTACGTTAATATATTTTGGTTGAGTTTAAAATATTCTTAAAGATAGATATTACTTCAACTGGGGATTTATCATATCTTTTGATTCACTTTAGATCTTTGGGGAGACATGTTGTGACAGACTACTCCCCATAAGTGTATTTAGGAACGATCAACTACCGAGCGGCAAATGTCCTGTTTTCACCCAAATTACCGTTTCTTCTTCTACAAAAGGGAAGTGCTCACTCATGTGAGGTGATCGCAACCAAGTATGTGTTGGGTATATACCTAGCTCATCCCTAAACTCGCCAGATAACACAAAAATTTCTTCTCCACCAAAGTGTCTGTGAGGTTGAAACTTTTCGCCTTTGGGCCACTTCACCAACGCAACGTGCTCGTGCTTAAAATCATGTAACGGCATCACTTGTAGTCCGCCAATGCCAGGCAACCATTCTGTTTCTCGAGTATTGATTCGAACAGTTTTAAGATCGTTCGGATCAAATTGATTGAGCTTGACCAAAATGACACAACCTTTCTCGCTAAACGGCGCGTGCAGACTGCCGGGTGGGTTACGAAGATAAGAACCCGCGGGATAGTCGCCATTTTCGTCAGAGAAGACACCATCGAGCACAAAAATTTCTTCTCCGTAAGGGTGAAGGTGAGGAGAAAAACGCGATCCTGCTTCGTACTTCACTACACTGGTTACGTGACCAGATTCTTTTGCCTCTCGCTCCAATGGCTTACGCCACACTCCTTGAGAGGGGCTAGCAACCCAATTTTGGCTGCCTGTTTCGATGACGACCCTTTGAGAAAAATCCATATTCAACATACTGAAATACCGTTACTTATTTTGTCGGTTCTTGCTCCAATTATACGTTTAAAAACGTAATTTGATGCAATGGTTGGTTAAGCAATGTTCAACGGTTTTCTGAATACAAATGGGTTCTATTTTCAATTATTCCTTGTGTAATGATAATTGTTATATTATAACAACTTAAAAATCATATGTTATAACATAGCAATAAGGAAAAAGTAGTGAATAAAAAATTGGTTTCTCTAGTCATCGGTAGCATTTTTGCATCCCCTGTTTTTGCCGATACGTTGTCGAATCCACAAATTGGTGTCGTTTTGGACGGATATTACCAAGATGGACAGCGTCATAACTCAGAGCGAGAAGAAGGGTTTGGCTTGGGTCATACTGAGCTTAGTTTGTCTGCAAACATTGACGATAAATTCCATGGCGCTTTGACGACAGTGTTGGAAAGCCATGCTGACGACACCGAACTGATGTTGGAAGAAGCGTTTATCGAAACCTTGGCTTTGCCTTACGGCTTTAATGTCCGAGCGGGGCGTTTTCTTTCCGATTTTGGTTACTTGAACAACCAACACATGCATACCGATAGTTTTGTTGAGCGTCCATTAGCGTACCGAACGTTTCTTGGTTCGCATTACTATGATGATGGCGTGAGAGCGAGCCTTGTTCTTCCGACAGATCTGTTTGTGAAATTTGGTGTTGAGGCGCTAAGTGGCAGCAAGATGTCGGCAGTGGATGAGGGTTCTGACGTTGGTGTATTTACCTCAACATTAAAACTAGGTAGCGACATTTCAGATTCTTCTAGTTGGCAATTTGGCTTGAGTTACCTGCGAAACAAGAACGGCAAGGTGGAAGAATTTGCTGACCACGATCATCATGCTGATACCGGTCATGACCATGAACATAGCCACGCTGCTGCGATTACTGGTGCAAATCTTTATGGTGCTGATTTTGTTTGGAAATGGGCCCCGGATGGTAACTACAAGTACCGCAACTTTACGTTTTCTGCCGAGTACATGTTGTTGGATGGTGTGGTCGACAGCAAATTTAAAGATGAAGCTGAATCCCCTGATAACTTAACAGCATATTACGTTTCGGGTGTATACCGATTTAACCCTAGCTGGTCTGCTGGCGTTCGTTACGGCGAAGCGGAAAGCTACGATGGTCATGCTCATGGTGACCACATGCATTTCACTGCGCTAAATGATAAAGAAGTCGATGCGATGATTGCGTGGGATTCTTCGCACTTTGGTACTGTTCGTGCGCAGTACACGCGTGCAGAAAACCAAGACAAAGAAAAAGAGAACGTCTTTACATTGCAATACGTCATGACTTTTGGGGCGCACGGTGCTCATGCGTTCTAAGTCATTAACCTTTATCTCTAAAGGTTTAGGCACAATGGCAGCGATTGCTGCCATTGTTTCTTCTCCAACATGGGCTTTGGATATTTTTGTTTGTGAGCCGGAATGGAAAGCTTTATTGCAACGCCACGCTCCAGAAGCAAATATCTATTCTGCTACTACCGATAAACAAGATCCACATTACGTGCAAGCTCGCCCTTCGTTGATTGCGAAAATGCGTCAAGCCGATTTGGCTATGTGTTCTGGAGCAGAGCTAGAAGTAGGGTGGTTGCCTATGCTACAGGCACGAAGCTCAAATGCTGCGGTGCAAAATGGGGCAAAAAGCATGATTTACGCTGCCAGTTTTGTACGTATGCTGGATACACATCAACATGTGGATCGCAGTATGGGTGATATTCATGCGCATGGTAATCCGCACGTGCAGTTTGCGGCGAATGA
>JABXIW010000260.1 GCA_013372875.1 Gammaproteobacteria bacterium
CACAAGGTTAACCCGATTGATTTTGAAAATTCAGAGGGTAACTTAGGTATCGCTAACGCCCTATTCGATCATTTCGCCATGAAATTGCCTATTTCTCGTTGGCAGCGTGATTTAACCGACTCGACGGTTCAGCGCACATTAGGCGTGGCATTTGGTCATTCGACCATCGCTTATCAAGCAACTTTAAAAGGTATTTCTAAGCTAGAAGTGAATGAGCAGTCTTTATTAGACGAGCTTAATTCTAACTGGGAATTATTAGCCGAGCCAATCCAGACGGTTATGCGCCGCTATGGCATTGAAAACCCTTATGAAAAACTAAAAGAGTTAACTCGTGGTAAACGCGTTACTCAAGAAGATATGGCAGTTTTCATTGATGGTTTAGAGTTACCAGAAGCTGAAAAAGCGCGCTTAAAAGAATTAACGCCAGCAAGCTATATTGGCAATGCGATTGCTCAGGCAAAAGCGATTTAAGAGTATTTGAATATTAATATTTTCAACTCTGAAACCATTTTTGGTTCTAAAATCAGTGCCGAGACTTTTTTTAAAGACTATTGGCAAAAAAAGCCCCTCTTAATTCGAGGGGCTTTTGCTAATGATTTTATGCAAAGTTTAATTTCGCCTGAAGAGCTTGCAGGTTTTTCGTTGGAAGAAGATATTGAGTCTCGCCTAATTAGTCAGTTTGATGGCAGTTGGGATTTAGCACATGGGCCATTAGACGAATCTGTTTATCAAGATTTGCCAGAAGAGAATTGGACTTTATTAGTTCAATCACTGGATTATTTTCATGAACCACTGCAATCGCTAATCCAGGCTTGTAATTTCATGCCACGCTGGCGACTTGATGATGTGATGGTCTCTTTTGCCACTGACAAAGGCGGTGTTGGCCCCCACCTAGATCAATATGATGTATTTTTGATTCAAGGGATTGGCAAAAGGCGTTGGCGCGTGGGTCATAAAGATCAAACAGTTGCGAAACACTGCCCCCACCCGGAAATATCACAAATTGAAGCATTTGCAGCTGATATGGACATTGAAGTTGAAGCTGGCGATTTACTCTATATTCCGCCAAACACGCCGCATTGGGGAGAGTCGATTAGCGATTCTATGTGCTACTCGGTAGGCTTTAGAGCGCCGAATTTAGAGGCGATAACACAGCAATTATTAGAAGAATCCAGCAACGAGCTAAACCAATTGTGGCAAGACGAAAACCTGCTCAATACTCAAAGCCAATCGGGAGAGCTACCTCAGGATATACACCAGTGGGCAATCGAATCTATGCAAAAAGCTGCATTTGATCACAAGCTAAAAATAGCCATCGGTAAAGAAGTCACCCAACTGAAATACCCAGAATTGCTGCCAGAACTTGGCTTATGTGAAGCTCAAGAGTTATCTGAGCTGACTTTTTTAAAGCCTTTTAAATTAAACTCACTCAGCCGTCTCGCTTTTTTTAAAGAAACTGATAAGCTGATGGTCTTTATCAATGGCGAGTATTTTGCAGGACATACTCAGGACATCGAGTTACTCGAAACGCTTAATAATTACCAGACCATCAAAGCGGCAGACTTTACCAGCGATAACAATAAAACTCGCGAGCTTTTGACTGGGCTTATTATGGCTTCCGCGATTGAGTTTATCGAAGAATAAAAAGGCTTCACAACAAAAATAACATGACTAAGTACCAGCCACATCAAATCAAGCGCGAAACCAGCGAGCTCGTCAAGATCGCCATTCCGGCTATTTTAGCGCAGTTAGCACAAATGGCGCTTGGCGTCAGCGATACCATTATGGCAGGAAACTACTCTGCCAATGCGTTGGCGGCGGTGGGTACTGGCTTTAATCTGTTTATGATTATTTTTGCGCTCTTTATGGGCATGATGATTGCGATCAATCCGATGGTCGCGCAACTCAATGGCGAAAATGCAGAAAAGCCAATTGGTAAGGTGTTTCAGCTCGGATTCGTGATGGCGATTATCTTCGGCGTCATTAGTTTTATCGCACTTAATCTTTCTAAGTATTTGCTCAATTTAGTTGGCATTCCCGAAACTATTGTCAGCACCACCAGTGAGTATTTAAAAGCGCTCAGTTGGGGTACTATTTCGATTTACCTTTTTTTAGCCCTGCGCTCGGGCAATGAAGGATTATTTTCCACCAAAGCGGTAATGGTTTGCTCATTCTTGGCCATTCCTTTTAATATCCTGCTCAACTACTGGTTTATCTTTGGTGGACTTGGCATTGAAGCGATGGGCGCGGTGGGCGCTGGTTACGCCACCAGTATCGTCTGGACGTTACTATTTGTTTTCTTGGGCATTTTTACCCTGCGCCATCAAGCGTATGAGCGTTTTGAGATTTTCAAGCACTTCAGTTGGCCGACTATCCAACTGACCAAAGAGTACTTTCATATTGGTATTCCCATAGCGCTAGGCATGGTGATGGAAATTGCCATGTTTGGCGGCATGGGCATTTTAATCGCCCGATATGGCGAACAGCTTGCTGGAGCCCATCAAATTGCCATGAACATTGCTGCGGTCGCCTTTATGGTTCCACTTGGCTTATCGGTCGCGGTTACCGCCCGTGTGGGCTACTGGATGGGTCAAAAGCGCTTTGGCCAGATGCGCCTTGCAGGCTATTGCGGCATTGGCTTGAGTATTTTCTTCCAGATTATTTCTGTCAGCATCATGCTCTTTTTGCGCTACCAAATCGTTGGGATCTACACCGATGATGTTCCGATTATAGAAATTGCCGCTAGTTTGATATTCCTCGCTGCCATTTTCCAATTCTCTGATGGCTTACAGGTCAATGCAGCTGGCGCACTTCGAGGAATGAAAGATACCACTATCCCTATGATTTATATGGCAATTTCTTATTGGTTAGTGGGTTTCCCTTTGGGTTATTATCTGGCCGAAAGCCATGAAATGAAAGCTCAAGGCTTTTGGATTGGCATTATCGCAGGACTTACCGTAGCCGCTATTTTACTACTTGGCCGCTTTATTCGTAAAACTAAACAACTGCCTCATGATCAAATTACAGACTTGCCAGCAGCTAGTTAGGTCAGTAAGATCGCTCTGTTTTTAGCCAGTTTTATAGAAAGATCCCTATGAACCCTTATTCCGTCGATAACTACGAACGCCCTATTCTTGAAACGCCCAATGGTGAAGAAAAGGTGTTGATGCATTCTTGTTGCGCCCCTTGCGCGGCGGAAGTAATGGAAGCGGTTCATCATTCGGGCATTGAACAGACTATTTTTTTCTACAACCCCAATATTCACCCGATTGAAGAATACGAAATTCGTAAAGACGAAAATAAGCGTTTCTGCGATAAGTTAGGTATTGAATTTATCGATGCCGACTATGACAAAGACAATTGGTTTGAGCGGGTAAAAGGCCAAGAGAATGAGCCTGAGCGCGGTGCTCGTTGTACCACTTGCTTTGATATACGTTTCGAACGCACCGCTTTATTCGCAGAAGAAAATGGCTTTCATCTGATCTCCAGCACTCTAGGTATTTCCCGCTGGAAAAATATGGACCAAATTAACGATTGTGGCATCCGAGCTGCCGCACCTTATGATGATGTCGATTATTGGACTTTCAATTGGCGTAAACAAGGCGGCGCTGGTCGTATGATTGAAATCTCTAAGCGCGAACAGTTTTATCAGCAAGAATATTGCGGCTGTGTTTATTCACTGCGTGATACCAACCGCTGGCGCATGTCCAATGGCCGCCCTCGAATTAAAAGAAACGTAAAGTTTTACGGGTTGGAAGATCCTCGAGAACAGAAATAGCCGAAAATAAAAAAGCCCCTCTTTAAGGGGCTTTTTGTTATTTCAATGGCAATTTATCAATACAGGAATCTAACTTAGCTCGTTTTTGTCTAACCCCTGCTAATACAGCATCCGTACTTCTTTTTGAGCACCACTGTTCATGATTTTCAGACGAATGATGCTGGACAGAACAGCCTAACTGCTCCATAGCTTTGTCTATTTTAATTGATGTCACGGCATAATTTTGACAAAACTGCTGCGAACTAGAATTAGTTGCTAAGCTAGTAGTTGCAAGCTGCTGACAGTTAAAAACCTTATTTCCTAAAGATGTCCTGCTACCTTCTTTTTCGCGTTTTGCATAAGCAAATACCTTAGTTAGTTTAATTTCATCGCCTGCATTTTGATGTCTGTCCGCATACAACTCCTTGGCTTTTTTACAGGCAAGCCTCGCAAAATCTTCATGTGTATTCATGGATAAGGCATATTTAACCGAGTTTTGAGCAGCATTCTTACAAGCGCGTTTTCTAGCTTTTTCTGGACTAACATCAGCAAACCCAACGCCTTTTTGTAAGTATTCGGTTGATAAATACAAATTTCCCGGCAACCAAGCGCTACCAACTTTTGCTTCTAGATACAGCTGTACAAAGGTTGATTCACAACTTCTCTTTACCGAAGCCTCTGCTGTGTTCAAACTAAATAAGCAGCACACAAGTATCAACATTGATATTTTTTTCATGATTCCCCCAAATCTATTCTTTTATTAAATGACTATAACCTGTTTAGCTCCAGCAAACAAAAAAGCCCTGCTCGTTAAAGTCAGGGCTTTTCTTTATTTATCTTAACTTTTCAGTTCTTCTAGGATCTCTTGGTGGCGTTGGCGACGGAATTTTTACCTTATCGATCTTTGGATGAACTCTGGTCGGCCTTTTTGGCGGCTCAGGACGTCTAACTTCTAACGGCTTAGTCTGAGCCTGAGGCTTATCACGCAAGGTTACTCGCTCCGCTTCTTGCACATTGACCGTTTGATTTGACAAAGGCTGAACACGGTTAGTCGGAGTTGGCGCTGCATTTAATTGCGTTTCGCTCTGACGATCATGGCTACGCACACTATGTCTAACGCTATGGTGATGGAAAGCACCATGGATCGGACAATAGTTGTAGCGCGGATAGCCGTAGTAAGGATAACGCCAGCGATAACCTACATGACCAAACCAGAAAGGATCCCAAGTACTAAAAGTGGTCACATGAACGCGAGGTTGGCGTTGCTCCCAAAGGTGGTGACCGGTCGAGTCAACCACTGGAAAGTTCACTTCGTGTTGACCAATTCGACCAGGCATTGGCTCATTTAACACGCCAACAACGGTAATTTCTTTGCCTTGCTTATAAATAAGAGGATCGATAAAACCTTGTACACGAGCAATAAAGCGTCCCGCCGTGTCTTGATTGGCGACTGGCCTTGCACGCGAATCTAATGGCAAATTAACGATTTCCACCAGCGTATCTTGCTCTAAATTTTCCACCCGAGCGACGATACCGCCCCAGCGTACTTGCGAGCCAACAAAGGCTTCAGGCGCTTGAGCGACACGCATAAAACTCGTATTTTGCTCTTCAAAATTTAACGATTCTGGCGTGGTGGAACAGGCAGCCAGCATCAATGAACCCATGGCGGCTAAAGACAATTTCGCCATAGGCTTACTAAACCATTGATTTAATTTAGAAAATCGAGATTTCAATGTTTCATTCCTCTTTTCGTCAGCTCGTCCTATAGCCATAAACAGACATTGCTTCCCAGCCTTACTCTAGTTATATCATAAAATACTGAATTCAAACTGAACGTTCTTTGCAAATCAATTGCTTAGATATGAATTATGCTTTGCCCTGCTCGGCTTTTTTCTTGGCAACATTATTGCGTAAATAGACTGGTTGAGCGAATTCTGCGGCGGTAGCCTGCCCATTATCCAACTGCCTTTTCACCCATGGAAGCATAGCAGCGGCGTGCGGAAAACTCACCTCAGACTCAACAACGACTTCTTCAGCAACGGTATCAGTTAGCTCCTTTAGGTAAGTTTGCCAGCCAGTACCCACGCAATAAACGTTTGACGCATGAGAAGGAGAGAAAGTGACATTTTCAGGGGCTGAGACGATTTCTTCGCCTATCAACGTCATTAGGCCATCAATGGCACTGTATTGCCCCCAATAGACTTCGCCCATGCGAGCATCGATAGCGCTGAAAACGTCAGAAGTGCTATTGATATCAAATGCTTTTTGCGCCATCGCTTGTAAGCTCGAACACCCTACTACAGGAACGTTTGCACCGAATGCCAAGCCCTGGACAATAGACACGCAGATCCTTAGGCCAGTAAAAGCTCCCGGGCCTTGGCCATAGCCAATACAATCCAAATCAGATAGTTTGATAGCCGCTTGTTTAAGTAGCTTATCCACCATGGGCAGTACCAATTCACCATGTTGGCGCGGCGCCACTTGATAGTCTTGATACAGCTTGCCATTGACCTCAAGTGCAACGGAGCAGGCTTCAGTGGAAGTATCGATAATTAAGATATTACTCATGCTTATTTATCTTCTAAATTTTGCAAAAATTCTATCACAGTCTGTTGGCTACGCGTACGTGGTAAGTCAGGCAAACTGGTTAAAAATTCTTTACCATAATGATTTGCCACTAAGCGTGGATCACATAACACCAAAACTCCGCGATCTGCTTGGTCACGAATTAGACGGCCGGCCCCTTGCTTTAATGCTGTTATCGCTTCAGGGATCTGCAAGTCATAAAACGGATTTTTGCCTTGTTTGCGCATAGATTGCACTTTCGCTTCGATTAATGGCTCATCAGGCGCAGCAAAGGGCAATTTATCAATAACTACTAATGACAGGGCCAAACCTTTGACGTCCACTCCTTCCCAAAAGCTGGAAGTGGCGAGTAATACTGCATTACCCTGCTCTCTAAAGGCCTCAATCAATTCATTCTTTGGACGCTCACCTTGTACCAATAGCTGCGTTTTATCTAGTTTATCTTCGATTAAATCACGAACCTTATTCAGCGCATAATAGCTGGTAAATAGTAAAAAAGTGCCGCCAGGATTGTTTTCAATCAGTGGATAAACCTTATTAAACCAAGATTCAATGTATTTTGGATTACGCGGGTCTGGCAGATTTCGTGGCACATACAACAATGATTGTTCTTGATAATCAAAAGGACTATCGAGCATCAATTCTTTGGCATCGTTCAAACCCAGCTGCGACTTAAAATGCTCAAACTGACGAGCTTGGCTCAGGGTCGCCGAAGTAAAAACCCAAGTTTCGGCGCCGTGATCGGCACGCGACTGCTCAAAGGCTTCGGAAACATCCAATGGCGTTTCAATCACGGCAAAACCAGTGCGATAAGTTTCTATCCAGCGCACCGCTTCGGTACTTAATTCTTTGTCATCAAACAGCACTAAACATTGCAGAATTTCCACCGAACGCCTATGACAAGAATCCAAACCTTTGCTGCGAGTTGCGTTCAAATCTAAACGCTTGGACAGTGCCTTAGTTTCCCTTAATAAGTCAGTAAAGAGATCATTTCTGACTTTAACATTAAGCTGTAACCAATTGATTTTCTTACCTGAATCGCCCAGCTTTAAGCGAATTTCGTTTAAAGCGCCTTCAACTCGCCGCACCGCTACCGACAACTGACGATCGTCTTTAGCGGTGGTCATGGCTTCTATTTCCGTATCCCGACAAAGCTCATTAATTTGCCGACTGGTCAGCCGATGGCCATAAAAGCCATGGGCGATAGCGGCTACTTGATGCGCCTCATCGGCAATCACAATATCCGCTTCTGGCAACAGTTCGCCAAAGCCATCTTCTTTGAGCACCATATCCGCCAATAGTAAATGATGATTGACCACCACCAAGTCCGCTTCCATGGCTTTTTGACGGGCTTTGACCAAATAGCAATCGGTATAATCTGGACAATCGGCGCCGAGACAATTTTCATTGGTGGAAGTGACATAACCCCACAAGGGATCATTATCTTTTAAATCAGGGCATTGAGTTAAATCACCCGAAACGGTCTTTCTCGACCACTGACTGACCTTAACTAGGGTATCGACCATGCTGCGGCTTTGAAAGCGCCCAGAGTCCATATTTTGATTGAGTCGATAAAGGCACAAATAATTGTTTCGTCCTTTTAGAAGCGCCCTTTCTTTATGGATAGAAAGTGCATCAGATATGCTTGGTAAGTCTCTGAAATATAATTGATCTTGGAGGTTTTTAGTACCTGTGGAAATGATGATTTTTTTGTCATTTGCATGAGCCGCTAACAGCGCTGGCACCAGATAAGCAAAGGTTTTGCCCGTGCCTGTGCCTGCTTCGATGCAGATGCTATCGCCAGATTCAATTGCCGATTCAATGGCCTGCGCCATCTCAACCTGCGCCTGACGCTCGATAAAGCCCGCAAAGGCTTCCGCCAGCAAGCCATCACTTGAGAACAAGGATTTTAGGGAGTAATCAGTGGACACTAATCTAATTGTTTTTTTAGCAGTTCGAACAATAGATCGATATGAGCGGGCGAATCGTTTAGCGCTGGAATATACTCGTATTGCTTACCACCCGCCTCAACAAAAACTTCTTTGTTCTGAATGGCTAACTCTTCCAAGGTTTCCAGACAGTCCGAGGCAAAGGCTGGGCTGATAACTTGTACCGATTCAAGCCCCGCTTCACCCCAAGATTTCAATGTGGCTTCGGTATAAGGCTTAACCCACTCCTCACGACCAAAACGCGACTGGAAAGCAATTTGATATTGATCGCTGCTCAGACCCAACTGCTCAACCACTAAACGAGTGGTTTCGTGGCATTGAGCTTCGTAAGGATCACCCTTTTTGCTAAAGCGCTCGGGCACCCCATGATAAGAAAAAAGTAGCTTTTTCGCTTGTCCATGATCTTGCCAATGAGCTTTAACTGATTCAACTAATGCTTTGATATATAAAGGATTATCATGATAGCCGTTAACATACGATAGCTCAGGAACGAAATATCGCGGCTTATAGAATTTATTGATCTGATCAAAGATGGCCGCATTGGTGGCCGAAGAATATTGCGGATATAAAGGCATCACAACAATCCGCTCACAACCCTGTGCTTCTAAGGATTTGAGCGCTTTGGGGATAGAAGGATTACCATAAGCCATGGCCAGTTCAATTGGCACATAGGATTGCGAATCAAAAATTTCCGCCGCTTTATCCAGTCGCACTTGCAATTCTTTGCGCTGCGCCTGGCTGTAAACCATCAAGGGCGAACCTTTATCGGTCCAAATAGACTGATAGAGTTTGGCGACTTTTTGTGGGCGCGTTCTGAGGATAATCCCATGTAGAATGGGACACCAGATGATTCTTGGAATAGAAACGACACGTTTATCGTGTAAAAACTGCGAAAGGTATTTGCGCACCGCCTGAGGCGTAGGCGCATCGGGCGTTCCAAGGTTACATAACAGAACGCCCTGCTTTTTAGACATATGCTTGGTCTGAAGTCCTAATTAGGCTTCTAAGCCAGCAAAGACAGCGTCACGGATGTCTTCAACTGAACCCACGCCAGCGACACGAACATACTTTGGCGCCGCATCAGCGTCTTCTTTGGCCCAGTTGGAATAATAATCTACTAATGGGCGAGTTTGCTCTTGATAGACGTTCAGGCGGTGTAAAATCGTTTCTTCTTGATCGTCGTCACGCTGGATCAAATCTTCACCAGTGACGTCATCTTTGCCTTCCACTTGCGGTGGATTGTAAGTCACATGATAAACGCGACCAGAAGCAGGATGCACGCGACGACCGCTTAAACGCTTAACGATTTCGGCATTATCGACATCGATTTCCACCACGAAATCCACATCAATACCGTTTTCACGCATTGCATCGGCCTGAGGAATGGTTCTTGGGAAGCCATCTAACAAATAACCATTCTCACAATCAGCTTCTTTAACACGCTCTTTAACGATACCGATAATAATATCATCAGAAACCAACTCACCGGCATCCATCTTTTTCTTGGCGGCTAAGCCCATTTCAGTACCCGCTTTTACCGCTGCACGCAGCATATCACCGGTCGAAATCTGAGGAATATCGTATTTATCCTTCAAAAACTGTGCTTGAGTACCCTTACCGGCACCTGGCGCGCCCAATAAAATAATGCGCATTGATGGCTCCTAAACGAACAAAATTAAAATCAGTTATTAGGCGCTAAAGATACTTGGATTAGCGGCCTATCTCAAGTAAAAATCACTAAAAGTTTAGCCAACAAATGGCTCGACGCTCTTATACGCCGTTACTCCTTTATTAAAATCGGCTTTATAAACTTGGCGATGATGGTTCCGCTTAGCGCGCCTAAGCTATTAGCTAATAAGTCATACCATTCGAAAGAGCGGTTGGGGATCAATTGTTGTAGCAGTTCGATAGCAAAAGAAAAAACAATCACAGCCATAATTAACTGCCAATCGGCTCTTTTGTTGGAGGCAAATCGGCAAATGCCTGCAAGCCCACAGTAGGCAATAAAGTGCCCTGCCTTGTCCCAAATAAGACTTGATGGCAATACTTTTCCAGGCAACAGAGATACTATAAATACTGCTAAGCAGGCTATTAGAAAGAGAACTTTAAAGAATTTGCTGGAGAATATTTTTATCATTTTTTAGATTTAGATAGGGCTATAAAAAAGCCGCCCAGACATGAGTCATCGGCGGCTTTTAGCACTAATAACTTAGCTATTTTGCCAATTTTAACAATAGCTTATTAAGCTTACTAGCAAAACTTGCCGGATCTTCGAGCTGTCCCGATTCAGCCAATTGCGCTTGGTTAAATAAGACCTCAACCCACTCAGCAAACTGGGCTTCATCTTGTTCATTATCCACCAATTGGATCAAGGCATGCTCAGGATTAATTTCAAACACAGGCTTAGTATCAGGCACTGGCTGCCCTGCGGCCTGCATCATCTTAACCATTTGCAATGGCATATCACCCTCGCCTGCGACAATACAAGCTGGAGTACTCGTCAAACGCATAGTGATTTTCACGTCGCTAACTTGCTCGCCCAACACGTTTTTAACACGTTCAACTAAGCCTTTATTTTCTTCTGAGGCTTTTTCCTGCGCTTTTTTATCTTCAGCATCTTCTAGATTACCCAGATCTAAATCGCCTTGGGTTACCGATACAAACTGTTTGCCCGCGTACTCTTGTAAGTGCGACATGGTCCATTCATCAATTCGATCTGACATCAATAAAACTTCCACGCCTTTCTTTCGGAAAACTTCTAGATGAGGACTATTTTTTGCTGCTAAGAAACTTTCGGTAGCAATATAATAAATCTTTTCTTGTTCAGGCTTCATGCGCTCAATATAGTCATCCAGCGACACACTTTGTTCTTTGTTGTCGGTATGAGTTGAGCTAAAGCGGAATAACTTGGCAATTTTTTCCTTATTAGCAAAATCCTCACCAGGTCCTTCTTTAAGCACCTGACCAAACTCATTCCAGAACGCTTGATACTTTTCTTTATCCTTCTTGGCCAATTGCTCCAACATTTTTAAAACACGGCTGACCATAGCGCTGCGAAGCGACTGAGTAGCCGCCGAATCTTGCAAAATTTCACGGGAAACGTTCAACGGCAGATCGTTGGAATCGAGTAACCCGCGTACAAAACGCATATAAATTGGCAAAAATTGCTCCGCATCGTCCATAATAAATACACGTTGCACATAAAGTTTTACACCGCGCTGACGATCTCTGTTCCATAAATCATAAGGGGCTTTTGAAGGGATATATAACAAGCTGGTGTACTCCTGCTTGCCTTCGACTTGGTTATGCGACCAAGTTAACGCATCTTGGAAATCGTGCGAAACGTGCTTGTAAAACTCTTGATATTCTTCATCGGAAATATCCGACTTGGCGCGGGTCCATAGAGCAGTAGCTTTATTGACAGCTTCAAATTCTGGGATTTCAGATGTAGTTTCTTCGTCGCCCTCTGCTGGATATTGAACTTTGGTCATTTCCACAGGCAAAGATATGTGATCCGAATATTTACCAATAATATTGCGCAGGCGGAAATCTTCTAAAAACTCTTCCTCACCATCTTTTAAGTGCAAAATAATATCAGTACCGCGATTGGCTTTATTTGCAAGCTCAATAGTGAACTCACCATCGCCAACAGACTCCCAAATTACTGCATTTTCTGCTTGCTCGCCCGCCTTGCGACTAACCACAGTCACTTTATCAGCAACGATAAAAGCCGAATAAAAACCAACACCAAACTGACCAATCAAGTGCGAATCTTTTTTCTGATCACCCGTTAACTTACTTAAAAAATCAGCCGTTCCAGATTTTGCAATGGTACCTAGATGCTCAATCACATCGGCCTCATTCATACCAATACCATTATCGGAAATGGTTAAAGTTTTAGCTTCTTTATCGGTGGTTATACGAATTTTAAGGTCGCTATCACCTTGATATAAATCAGCATCTTTTAATGCTTTAAAGCGTAATTTATCCGCCGCATCCGCCGCGTTAGAGATTAGCTCGCGTAGGAAAATTTCTTTATTGGAATATAAAGAATGCACCATCAAGTGCAATAATTGCTTTACTTCAGTTTGAAAAGAATGTGTCTGTTTTTCAGCCGCTGCCGACATATGGAACCCCAAATTTAATCACAAAAATCATTGGAAACTATTTGGGGATTGAGCTTTATTTTTCAAGAATATTTTTTGCTAAATAAAAAAAAGGAGCCGAAGCTCCTTTTTCTATGACGTTATAACTTAACATCGATTCTATTTTGCTGGTGGAATGTTCGAGTTTTATATAACTCCGAGTTTCTCAAATCCAATGGATTCTGCGTCCAATCATAGCGGTTAGGCTCAGCTGGTGCTGATTTAGTCACTGGACACGAACCCGTCGCTTGGTAATTCAATGCAGCTGCTAGCATAGCCTCATCTGGGTCACCTAATAAATGACCAAAATCATCAGCAACAGTACAACCCTGCACAAAGTCTTGACCGTTGTCAGAGCCTGATGGGATAAAGCCATCCGCATAATCGCCCCAACCCTTGTTGTTTTCACCACGGAATTGGATGGTGAAATAAGTGGTGCCACAGTTATCTGTCGGGTAGAAACCGTATGGCTTACCGCAAGTGGTATCACCAATCAATATCACTTGAACATCAATACCACGAAGACCGTTAATAAAGGCCTCACTAGCAGAACAAGTAGAACCTGTCGACAAAACAAATACGCGATTTAGGTTTAAGTCCGGCAGAACGCCACCAGGTGCAGTTGCTTGCGAACTAGGCCCATTATAGAAAGGCGTTGGTTGAAGCGTTTGACCAGTTACAGGGTTTGTCGTTGGGTTTTTATCGTTAAACACCGTTGTTTCAAACGTTTGGTTATTGGTACGAGCTGGCCCAGCAACCATATAAGCAAGCTCACTGGCTATAAATAAGAAACCACCACCGTTATAGCGTAAATCAACCACCAAATCTTGTACGCCTTGGTTCGAAAAATCGACAAAAGCATCAATTAATTCTTGCTCGGCAATACGAGTACCAAAAGTATTAAACTGCATATAACCGACCTTACCCGTGGCAGTATCAAACACGGTTTCATTTTGTACTGGATCACTGGTTACTGTAGTAGCAGTTAAATTAATGGTGCGCGAAGTATTACTACCTAGATCTCTAATAACAAACTCATGGGTTTCGCCGTCATTAGGAAATAAACCTGCATTCAATGTATTAACATCAGAGCCATTAATTAAATCAACTCCATCAATTTCTAAAATTTCAGCCCCACGCTCCACATTTGCGCCGCTCGCTGGAGAGCTTGGTTCAGTATAAGCAATGATCGCCTGTCTTGGCGGAGCAGTTCTTATTAAACGAACTCGCCAGCCATAGCCTGCAGATGAACCCGTAGAAGCCTGTTGCTGATAATCGTCAGTATCTTGGGTGAAGTGGAACTGATCTTTAGGATTACCTGAATTAGTTAAAGCGTTGGTCTTTAATACATCAAAATAAGCCACTGGATCATTAAAGCCGGCTGGGTTTTGATCAGTAATCTCACTATACCAAAGGTAAGTTTCGTCACTCCAAGAGCGCAACCAAAAATTCTCTTCCAACGTGGAGCCAGCCATATCCGGCCATGGGTTGCCATCAATGTCAGTTCCAGAACGAGGATTTTCGCAACGGGCTACAAAATTGCTTGCTGGTTCAAAACTACCCGCAGTCCAAGTTGGGCCAGTGCTGACAGGCGGCGGAGTTGGTGTTGGCGTATTAGAGCTAGAACCACCTCCACAAGCGCTTAACAAAGCAATTGTGAAGCCTGATAACAACAATTTACTTACATTTTTCATATAGCGAAACTACCCTAGATTTGGTCATTGGAAATTTAAATTTGACTGATTTTACAAAAATATTTGCGCACAAGCCACCGAAGCTGTCGATTTTTTATACAATTTTAAACTTGATATGGTCTACGGTCGGATAATGATTGCATTAGTGTACCGCCATCTAGATACTCTAGTTCACCGCCAATCGGCACACCTGATGCAAGACGAGTCAGGCGTAACTCTTTGTTTTTAAACATTTCTGCTACAAAATGTGCGGTCGCTTCACCCTCAACTGTAGCATTCATGGCTAAAATTAATTCATCCGGTTGTTCTGTTTCAACTAATGTTTTTAGCTGATCTAGGCCAATATCTTCAGGACCAATACCATCTAATGGCGAAAGGTGCCCCATTAAAACAAAATATTTACCCTTGAAACTTGCCGTTGCTTCTATCGCATAGACATCCACTGGCGATTCAACCACGCAAATCAAGGTGTTATCACGAGCTTCAGAACTACAAATTCCACAAACATCTTGCTCAGTGAAATCTCGGCAACGATTACAATGGTGAACATTAGTTATCGCGGTTGATAAGGATTCCGATAAGGTCAAAGCCGCCTCTCGATTACGCTCGAGCAAGTGATAGGCCATCCGCTGGGCAGACTTTGGCCCTACTCCAGGCAAGCAGCAAAAAGCATCAATCAATTTTTTTATTAACGGCGACTGCATAATAGGATTAATACCATTATTGAGAATTGCGGATTATAGCTGTGAAAATTTTTGCTTAATTCGAGGCAGTTTCGTGTGAAAAGGCTGAGTGTACACAAAGTACTCGATGGCTTTGAACACAAAACTAACAAAGAACAAACGAAAATTGGCCTGCTAGAAAGGTAGGTTCATACCAGGTGGCAGATTCATCCCCTTCGTCACTTCCGCCATTCGCTCTTGTGAAGTCTGCTCGACCTTTCTCACCGCCGCATTCACCGCAGCCGCAATCAAATCTTCTAGCAATTCTTTATCATCTTCCATCAGGCTCGGATCAATTTCGATGCGCTTCACATCATGACGCCCAGTCATGGTGACTTTAACCATTCCAGCACCAGCATCCGCATCTACTTCCATATTTGCAATTTCTTCTTGTGCTTTTTGCATTTTTTCTTGCATTTGCTGGGCTTGCTTCATCATGCCGCCCAAACCACCTTTACCAAACATGGTGTTACCTCTTAATTTCTATTAGTTTAAATAGCCAACCGATTCTTCAACCAGTCTGGCATCAAAATTCTGTATTAACTCACGACTAAATGGGTGCGCCAATAAGGTTTCACAAGCCTTTTGGTGCTTCTGTTTCTTTAATTTTTCAAAAATCATGGCTGGAGTCGCATCTCCAGAATCCTCGAAGGACCATTGAAATTGCAAACGCTTGTCAAAATGCTTAATCAGCGCTTCTTCAATTCCTGCTTTTGCGCTATCAGTACAAATCAAGTCCATTTTCGGACTAACTTTAAGGGCAATTTTATCATCAGTGGCCCAGCTCAAAGTACTGGAATAGGCAATTTGTTGCAGAGTTCCAACCAAACCTAATGTTACCACTAAGTTAGCCCATTCATCATCAGTATCCGCCAAATCAAATAAAGGTGCAGCGCTTTTCTGCGGCTGGACATCTACATCATTCTGCTCAGTAGTCTGCTTTTTTGCAGGCATGGATTCGGAACTAAGTTCAGAATTAAGCAAGGCATCCATTAATGAGCCTGTCATTATCGACTCAACTTCCGACTCTGGCTCCTCTACATTTTTGAAACTCACAACTTCAGCTGGCTCATTGGCTAGGCTTTGTGGCTTACGAGTAGTTTCCTCAAGCTCATCTTCAATGGATTTATTGTAAGCTGGAATTGCATGTTGCTCTTGCGAAGCAGTATTTTTATGCTGCTGAATAGAGTTACTTGTTTCCGTCTCATCCTTTTCGATTGGCTCATTTGACTGAGCTATACCTAAAGCCGCATGTAAACTGGCTACAGGATCAACTTTAGCTCTTGGACTTTTTTCTGCTGATTGAGCGCTTGGGCTCGAAGTATCATTATTTTTGGCCGTTTCGTGCTCTTTAACACTTTGCTCAACCTTAGCTTGTGACTCAACTTTGGACTGAACAACTTCAGTTTCTAGCTCTTCAGTCTCTTCCTCTCCCCAGTGATAGTCGGAATAGTCATAGCTAGACTCCGCTGATGCTTTTGAAGGCGCAGCACAAGCATCTTGATTAACTAATGAGGTGTTTTCAGAAGGCTGCTGTGGATTGGACTCAAGGTCCTCTTTCGTCACTTTGCTAACAACGGACGTCTCTGACTTTTCAGGCTCTACCGCTTTAATCGGCTCTGACTGAGAGCTGTTAGACTCAGCTTCTTCTGACTTTGTCGTTAAATTAAGTTTTTTTTTTGCTACCGCTGGCTCGGTATTAGAACTGTCGATTTTAAAGGCCAACATCCTGAGCAAAGCCATTTCAAGACCTTGTTTCGGCGTAGCGGCCCATACCAAGTCGCGGCGTGCGTGTAGACCCATTTGGTAATACAGTTGTAAATCTTGGGTGCTGATAACTTCAGCAAATTTCTCCACATAAGGCGCAGCAGTATCAAGCAATACACCTGTGGCTTGGAAAATCGCAGTTTGGTGCAATCGGCTTAACAGCTCTTTTAAAGCATCGGCGAAATCAACAGGATAATTGCTCATTTCAGTAATGGTTTCGATAGCCATTTTTGAATCTTTTTGCGCCAATGATTCCAATAATTTTTCAATAAACTGGTGATCAATGGTGCCGAGCATTGAGCGAATGTCTTGCTCATTGACTTGCCCTTGGCCATAAGCAATCGCTTGGTCCAACAAACTCAAGGCATCGCGCATACTTCCTTCAGCAGATTGAGCAATCAAACTTAATGCCATTGGCTCAAAAGCAATCGATTCTTGCGACAAGATAAAATTCAAATGCTGACTAATGGTCTCTTCATCCATATGCTTCAAATGAAATTGAAGGCAGCGCGACAAGACCGTAACGGGAAGTTTTTGTGGATCGGTTGTCGCCAGTAAGAAAATCACGTGCTCAGGTGGCTCTTCCAGAGTTTTCAATAGCGCATTAAACGAGCTATTGGAAAGCATGTGAACTTCATCAATCAAATAAACTTTATAACGACCGCGTGTTGGGCGATATTGCACATTATCCAATAGCTCACGAGTATCATCGACCTTGGTACGTGACGCTGCGTCAACCTCAATTAGATCGACAAAACGTCCCTCATCAATTTCAACGCAAGAGCCGCACTCACCGCATGGATTAGCAGTTAAGCCATTCGTTTCACAATTCAAACATTTGGATAGAATACGTGCAATGGTAGTTTTACCGACGCCTCGGGTGCCAGTAAATAAGTAAGCGTGGTGTAACCTCTCAGTCTCGATCGCATTGATCAATGCGCGACTGACGTGCTCTTGGCCTTGTAATTCTTCAAAATTTTTAGGACGCCATTTGCGGGCGAGCACTTGATAGCTCATTTTTTGTTCTAATAATTGATGATGTTTTTTTAGATGACAAACTTTACCATAGTTCAGGGAATAGATAAAAGAGAAGTCATACAGATCTGATTAGAGTTTAAAGAGAAAGAGCTATTGACTTAATATTATGTTGGATAAATGAAATATTGAGCGATTTCAATAACAAAAAAGCTAGGAAAAACTACAAAAATAAAGACTCTGCTAGCCACACCCCGGCACACGAATCAACTGCTACCGTTGCTCCCTTCCGGGCCTGGCGGGATTCACAATCTATCGTTGCGAGGGGACCAGCAGAGCCGCGGGCATTATGCGACAAACCGAACCAATAATAAAGAGCTTACGGATAAATTATATGGATTTTTTGCTCATTTCGATTTGCACCAGATCGGCGCCTGCACAACTAAAAAAACCTTTGCAATGTGCTAGTAATCTAGAGTTGGCAACTTCTAATGCTAGGTTTCTCACGCCTTTTAAATGATCTTTGGGCGTTAACAGAAAATGTCGACCGCTGCTATCAGGACCGATGCAAACCATCAGTTGATTACCATTATTGGCCACCTTAGCAATTTGCATGGCTCCTTTAACATATTTAATACCTATCAAATTGGTGCTCGCATCCTGTTTATGCCAGCGCGATATCGCCAATTGCCACCGTCCTTGTTTATTCGGTAGGTGTTTTGAAACCACTAAGGGAGTGGAGTCAGAAATTTTTAAGCTATTATGCTGCTGTTCCTGTAAACAAGCGCCACCTTGGCTTTCATTAACTGTCTGCCAAGCTAAAGGCAGCTTAAAGTCATCTTGGCCCAATGATTGCATAAAATCTTCGGTGGACTGATGAGCATTGATATCCACCTCACTTTGTAGCAATTTGATGATTTCTTTTAAACCCCAAACCACATTGGCTTCCACCTCAATCGGATAGCGATCACTTTCACGGGCTATATACTGCACCGAATAACGGTACATCTTTTGCAATAAGCGTTCTTGTAGCTCCACATCGTTTTGCGATAAAAACTGCAGCTCTAGCGGCTTGCCAGAAGCAAAAGCACTTAATTCTTGATTAATAAACTGAGTAAAGGCTTGGATATTCAGATAGCGATAAGTTTCTTGATGCTGCAGCTGCTCTCTTATCATGACGGGTCTTTGTGATTGTCCGAGATCAACTCTAAAGCAGTGGGCTTCTTTTGTGATTTCAGGATCACTACTTATAGTCACTCTGTCAGCGCTTTTACCTAAGTGCTGAAAAAGATTCCATACTTCTTTTCGATTTAGGTCATAGGGTGTGATAGCTGATAATAAGCAAGCTCTGGCATAAGATCCCAAGATGCTGCTCGATACTTCAATCCTATTGTCGGCAACTTCTTTAACTTTACTCGTTGATAATTTATTGCTTTCTGCATACAAATATAACTGGTTGAGCTCACGCCAAATATAACCAGGCAGAGGCTTGCCAAGTGAATAATATTCCGCTTTAAGCAAACTAAGATAATGAATAGCATAATTAGTAGCGAACGCGGCTTTTTTATTCAACCGAAAAGTCCATTTATCGTTATCTATTAAATTACTTAAATAGGACTTAAAAGCAAAGCACATCTCAAGCGTCAGCTTATGCATCAGCTCATCTTCTTGCTTGGCTTCTTTTATCGCTTCTGAAGAGTAATCCCTCAATGAGTCACTTAAACCCGAATATTTTTTATGCAGCGACTTTAAGTTCGCATCATATTCAGCCAAAGATTGAGGACAGCGATTCAAATCGTATACAATTTTTGTGAATCGCAGGATTTCTTTTTGCAGATCACTTGAGCCATCATCATCCAACAGCTGTTTTAATTGAGCATTATCAGTCTCAACTAAAAACTCCTGCCCTTCTAATAGCTCTGGAAAGCTTAAATTCAGAGGTGTATCCATATTCTTTTTTTTCAGCTATATTTGGTTTAGCGGCTATTCAAATAGCTCTTCTAAGTCACTGTAAAGACTATCATTTTTTGTTAAATCAGCACAACTTAATTATTACTTACAAAATTCACCATACGCGTTAATGGCTTTAATGCTTTTGGGATAAGCTCTTGCTCAACAAAAATTTCATTATCTTGACGCTCGAAAACTTCAGACAGCGTTTGCAAAGCATTCATTTTCATCCAAGGACAATGAGCACAACTCCGGCAAGTTGCACCCTCACCAGCTGTAGGCGCAATAATTAACTCCTTATCTGGCGCTGCTTGCTGCATTTTATAGAAAATGCCCTTATCAGTAGCCACAATCATTTGTTTTTGTGGCAAAGATTGTGCAGCCTTGATTAGTTGAGAAGTTGAACCAACCACATCCGCTAACTCCACCACTTTTTTGGGTGATTCAGGATGAACCAAAACTGCAGCTTCTGGATATAGAGCCTTAGCTTTCTCTAAACCTTGAAACTTGAACTCATCATGAACGATACAAGCGCCCTGCCATAACAACATATCGGCGCCAGTTTTCTGCTGAATATAAGAACCCAAGTGCTTATCTGGTCCCCATATTATTTTCTCACCACGATCCAGCAGATGTTCTATCACATCAACTGCAATACTTGATGTCACCACCCAATCAGCTCTAGCTTTTACTGCGGCCGAAGTATTGGCATAAACCACCACAGTTCTATCTGGGTGCTGATCACAAAATTCACTAAACGGCTCAATGGGGCAGCCCAGATCCAAAGAACAGGTCGCTTCCAAAGTTGGCATTAAAACCCTTTTCTCAGGACCTAAAATCTTAGCGGTTTCCCCCATAAATTTAACACCTGCGATGATCAAGGTGTCTGCTGGATGCTTAGCGCCAAATTTAGCCATTTCCAATGAATCACCGACAAAGCCACCAGTTTCTTCCGCCAAAGCCTGAATTTCTGGGTCAGTGTAATAATGGGCAATCAAAACCGCATTATGTGTTTTTAACAACGATATAACTTTTTCCTTATGAAATTGCTGCTCAGCATCCGATAAGACCTGTGGAGGCTTAGGAAAGGGAATGTCTATATCAATAGCTACAGGGATGGTTGACGTCATTTAGAGTCTCGACTGGCGATTATTAGTCAATTATAACTAAACTTTTTGCAGTTTTTGAGATAAAAATAATAATATAACTAACTTTTGCAAACCAAGAGCCAGTTGCTACAATTGAGTCACTAATTAAATGGCGATTGCACAATGACAAAGTCTCTTTACTGGATAATTTTAGCGCTAATTCTGGCTTCACTACTCAGTTGTTCGGAAAGTTCGC
This sequence comes from Gammaproteobacteria bacterium, assembly GCA_013372875.1. The sequence goes on from JABXIW010000260.1 coordinate 20,890, forward strand.
AAAAAGAGCAAGAACCTATCCTCACTCCAAAAAACCCCGTAGAGCCATTTAGCTATACTTTTAACGAAGTCGAAATACAAGATGATTATCACTGGATTGAGAATATTAATGACGAAAAGGTTATTAACTGGCTGGAGCAACAATCAGCTTTAACCGAAAGTTTTTTTACACAAAATGCGTTTGATGACTTCGCAAAGAACCATCAGTTCAACCGAGTTGCGAATGACTACTTTGGAGCTAAGAAAATTGGCTATTATTACTTCTTTATCGTTAAGTCATTCCTGCCCAACCAAGACTCTTGGAATATAGGACAATATAACAAGATAACAAAGGATGTGGCGCTTACCCCTCTAAATTTGCAGCCAAATGAGTCAATCGTTAATTTTAGCGTTTCAAATGATGGACGGTATATAGCCTGCCTTGTTAAAAATCGCAGTTCTCAGTTTCAATGGGAAATTTATGACAGTGCCACAAGTCATTTTTTGCCACTCAACCTTCCTGTATTAACAAGCGAAACCAACCTGCAATGGCTGACTAGCAATGAATTTATTTATACAAATATCAATACTGTTAACTTAGCAAATCTACGACCAACGCTCATTAATGATCAAGTTCTCTTTGATATCAATAAAAAACCGAATGACCAAAACGAAGCTCTAGCTGCTACAATTTTGAATGCAGAAATATCAAAAGATCAAAACTACTTAATTATTACTGAAAACTTTGGATTTAAAGATGGTGACAAAGTTTGGGTAAAGCAGCTTAATACTCTTTCTGACAATGTGTTTGTTATCGATAACATCAACGCCAAGTTTCAGTATTTAGCTAATATCGAGGATAGATTTTATTTTCTAACCAACCTTTCTGCGTCGAAATACAGAATAATTTCTATAGATGCTAAACGCCCTTCTCGTCGAGATTGGAAGGAAGTTATCTCGCAAGACAAAGATTTATTATTAAGTGCAAAATTACATCAGAATGAGCAGTGGCTATTAAACTATAAGTCAAACGCGCAAAATAAATTTATCATTAGTTCTTTAAATGGCAATAACAAAAGAAATGTAAATGTAGAGTTATTCGGAAATTTATCTATTGTCTCTCAAAATGAGTACTCGCTATTACCTGACAAAAACAATGCTCCAATTCTAAATTGGAGTAGCCCTGTTTCTTTGGGACAAAACTTTAGTCTTGATTTATCGACTAGTGAGCTCAACAGTATTTTTGCCGATAATTCAGAGGATTTTCAAACTAACCTCGGATTGATAACAAGCTCTTATAATAGCCAAGTGCATTTTTTTCGCAGTCATGATGGCAGCAGAGTTCCGATTACACTAATATCAAAGTCAAAACTGATCCGAAACATGCCGATAATAATGATGAGCAATGACGGAGATGGTGGCATTTTTAACAAACGCTATAACCCAATATTTCAACAATTTATCGAGGCTGGCGGGGTTATTGCATTGGTCCATGCTCGAGGCGGTGGAGTTTACGGCGACAGTTGGTATCAGGCAGCCCTTGGCGACAAACGATTTAAAGTTGTAGAGGATTTAGTGGCAGCTCAAAACTGGATGTTTGACAAAAGCTATACTACACCTGAAAAACTCGCACTTTATAGTTCAGTTAAAAATAGTGCTAGCTTTGCGCAGTACTTAATACACCCAGAAAGCGATCTTGCGGCAGCCGTATTTGAAGGTGGAAATTTAAACTTAATAAGCAAAGCTAAGAATTTAGATGACTCTAAGAGTAGTCAACAGTGGAAAACAATCTATGGCTATAGTAATTCAAAGAGAGCCACTGCTAATTTATTGGATGCAGACCCTTTTAGCAATATTAGGGCAAAAACCTACCCCTCAGTATTAATAGTTTCGGACAATAATGAAATTGACGACTTAAAGTTTTTAGCCAAACTGCAAAACCATCAGGCAGGTAATAAACCGATCCTTTGGCTAGAATCAGTCAGTGTAAATTTTACACAGAAAATAGAGTTTTTCTTAAAACGGCAGCTTAATTTGTAAGCTGCCATCTCAATTTAGTTTAGTTCAGATAAGAATTGCTTTTTATCAACTTCTTTAGCAGTAAAAAACTGCTCTTCACAAACAATACCTTCTTTTGCTAAAGCGGCTAACACAGGCTCATACATATCCTTAGTAACGGGTAATTTCAAGCCTTTGCCTTTATAAACTCCATCTAAAATCAGTTGGCTAGCGATTGCCGCTGGATAGCCTACCGTTTTTGACATTGCAGAGTAACCCTTGATATCACCGATAGCTTTTAAAGTCGAGCTAATAAAATATTCTTCACCATTATTCTTTTGCGCGACAAACTTATGCTGCAAAACAACCATGTCGGTTTCATTTTCAAGGTACTTCAACTTTTCTATTAGCAGCTCGCAAAAAACATCTATTGGTGTGTTTTTCTGCGTAATCGTGCTTTCCGAAAAACAACCTAACCATTCCAAGGCCGCAACTGCGTGGTCACTGATAGTTGCTTTGAGCTTCTCAAGATCACTTACCTGATTGATTTTCAATACAAAATCCTTCCAGGATTGAACATCAAAATCCTGCTTTTGCATGGACAATAAGCCTAGTTGATAAGCCCCTTTGATGATTTCACTAAAGCCTTGATAACGTAAAGTTCCGCGCAAAATCGAAGCCACACTACCAATACCATAGACATCTTTATAACTAATTGACTCACGATTCGGATAACCTTCCAATGATAAATCAGCAATGGTTAGTGGTTTTGCCCAATCCATCAGGTTTTCGGAAGAAACGGTTATCGCCTCATACTCTCGCAAATACTTTGCTTCATTTAACAAAGCGGTTAGCACGCCTTTTGGAGCCCAAGAAAACTTATACCCTAAAGGGTTATTGTTAAATTCTGGCGCCGGTAAACCACCGCACCAAGACACAAAGGTTTCGATTGAGTCACCTTTTGCTTGCGCTTCTTCAATGATTTGCATAGCGCTTAAATGATCGATGCCAGGATCAAGGCCAATCTCATTCAGTACCACAATTCCAGCAGCTTCAATGTCATCGGCTAAGGCTCGCATATCATTTGATTCATAACTAGCGGTAACCATAGAAACCTTAGCATCTATAGCGGCCTTAGCAATCGTTGGGTGAAACGGTGCCGGCACCAAGCTCACCACCAAGTCATACTCCGACAAGGCATTGGTTATCAATTCTTGATTGGTAACATCTAACTGTATCGCCTCAACTTGTTCAAACTTGCTTGCCAACTGCTCTGCTTCTTCTAATAAATAACTGGCAACAGTGATACTATTTTCTGAACGGCGATTTAAATATTCGACTAACGGCTCAGCAACAAAGCCCGCACCTAAAACCAATATATTCTTCATAAATCACTCTCTAATTCAAAGTCTGAAATAATGCGCTTAATAAAGATCCGCCTAAAATATAGCTACGTTCAGGTGACCAGCCCATTTCAATATTAGGCAAGTTTGCGTTATCTTTAAAAGGCATTTCTAGTGTTAATGCCAAGCAATTAAAATTCTCACCAACCCAGTTACTGGCAACCGTCAAGTTGGCCTTACCAGGCTCGTCCTTAGGATAACCATACTCAGTTTGAAAATCTGGGTTAATAGCCATAAGGCTCGCTGAAAATGCACTCTCTAGCTTAGCAATTTCAGTATTATAGCTTGGGTTACCTTCGCAGCCAGCTACAAAAATGTAGGGTAATCCCTCATCGCCATGTAAATCTAAATATGCGGCGATTCCTGTTTCTTGCATCATTTTTCTCACGTGGAATACTTCTGGGCTTGACTCAAGGCTAGGCTCCATCCACTCACGATTCAAATTAGCACCAGCGTAATTAGAGCGTAGATTACCGTTCACAGAACCATCTGGATTCATATTCGGAACAATATAAAAACAAAACTTGCTCAATAATTGACGCGAAACGGCATTGTCCTCATCTAAAAGTTGCTCAATCATACCTTCTGCACACCATTCCGCCATACTTTCACCTGGGTGTTGACGCGCTGTAATCCAAATAGGTTGATTACTGCTATTACCAATAACCAACAAATCCATATTTCGTCCTTGCACTGTTTGCCCTATAACTTGATGTTTGCACAATTCCGATAGCTGAGCGTTATGAACTAACTGTAAATGACGCTGATAAGAATAAGGCGCGAAATATGCAAATGAAATCGAGTTATGTTCAAGTGTATGCTTAAAGGTTAACTGTTTATTTTCATATCGTGTATCAACCCTAAACCAATGCTCACCATCATAAGAAGCCGCTACTTGGTAATCTTCCCAGCCTTTTTCATAGGAACACTCAGCAGCATTGGTAATTACAAACTCGTAACTAGTTCCAACTTCGCCATTAAGATTAAAGTGAAACCATTGTTTAAATTCAGAATTAGTATCCGTTCTTATTTCTAAAGTGGCAGAGTTTTTGGCAATCGCCTTTACAAGGATATTGCCGCTATCAAAAGTTTGATTAATATGCATAGTTATTTATTTCTTAGTTAAAAATAAAGGGGCTACTACTGAGCCCCTTATAGTTAATAATAATTTACTTATCTTGTTGGTGCAGGAATCTCAATAGATAAAACTGTTTTAAAGGTTTCATCCTCTAACTCGCTTGGCATTGCAGGGAAAGGCACTGCATCGAACAATGCTTTTTGCACGGCTTCATCTAAGATTTTTTCGCCGGAGCTTTTCACTACCCCGCCGCTGACCAAGTCGCCATCACGATCGACTTCAATACTAATGTTTACAGTTCCGTGTGTTCTTCCCTTTCTCGGGCGACTAAAGACTGAACTACCGTGTCTTTTAATAAGTTCACGCGTTGGATACTCAAAATGAGGTGTGTAATGACGCTGGATTGCTCGCGTATAGCTAGCTTTAATTTGCGCAATTTCTTCTGGCGAAGGGCCTGCTGGTACTTCGACCACTGGCGGCTTAGAAGCCTCTTCTTTAGCTTTGCGAGCTTCTTCGGCTAATCGCAGACGCTCTTGCTCTTGTAATTTAGCTGCCTCTTGCGCTTTGGCCTGCTGCGCTAATTGAGCCTGTCTAGCTTGCTCTTGAGCAAGTTCTTCTTGGCGCTGCTTGGCTTCTTCTGCTGCTTTGGCTTCTGCAATTTTCTTTTCTTCAGCTAAACGTTTTGCTTCTTCTTCCCGCTCCTGCTTGGCGATCTCCTCTTGTAATTTTTGATCGAAAAGCGCTATTCGAGCTTCGGAAGGCTGAATTCCTTGGTATCGAGTTAACAGACTATCAAAATTGGTTTCACCTAATATTGCAGTTTTAAACTCTTGAGAAGGTGGTTGATCACCGATCCAACTTTTTAAAATCATATTAAACAATTGAGGCGATAACTCAGCAGTCACTGAACCATTAATACTTACGCGAGTAGCTTCACCAGGAATGAAATCAATGGCGATAACGTCATTTGCCACAAGATTTTGCCCCATTGCATTTGCAAAGTTACGCACCTGTTTAGCTTGGGCCAAAACCGCACTCGGCTCATTGTTATTACGAATACGCTCTACCCAAAACCTTTTTAAACGACGCCCGGCTAAATTATCTGCTAAAACTTTCATTTCCATGCGTTTAGGGCTAATATCGGACAAGATAGCGTCAGGATTGGTAGTTTTAGTTGAAAGATAAAGCGCATTGATAAACCAATCACTTCGCAATTCACTTTGAATAGCGATACCATTCAGCTGCAAACTGGCACTACCAACAGTAATGTTGGCTGCTGAATGTAAGGTTGATGGTAGGCAAGCTAAAAATAGTAAAACAGTAAAACTAAAAGATAATATTTTATTCATCGTATTTTTTGGGGATATTGCTCTCAAGAAAATAAGTACTCATTCACAAAACTATTTTAAGGGCTACACCTTTAAATGCAAGTAATATATGATGAGGCTAACTTATTGTTTTATTTGTAATTTTAGAGCTTTATAAAAATAAAGAACAGCAGGATTCATGAACAACACCATTTTACTCGTCGAAGATGACCATAAATTATCAGCCTTAACCGCTGAATTTCTTCGCATTAACGATTTTACCGTCAAAGTTATCGATAACGGCAACGATGCCATAGAGTATGCTCGAGCCAACCCACCCTTGGCGATGATTTTAGATATTATGTTGCCTGGCGCTGATGGCTTGATGGTTTGCCGTCAAGTTAGGGAATTTTATCAAGGCCCAATCTTAATGCTAACGGCCATGGATAACGATATTGATGAGGTAGTTGGTCTTGAAACGGGCGCTGATGATTATTTGACCAAACCTACCAAGCCGCGAGTTTTGCTGGCGCATTTGCGCGCCCTATTACGCCGTTTGGAGTCTTATGATAACTCACCCACCGCATCATCCATCATTCAAGCAGGTAAGGTCACTATTGATCCAAAAAGTCGTTCGGTAAGAGTGGATGGCACTAATGTTCATCTAACCACCGCCGAATACAACTTATTATGGCTATTAGCAGAGCAATCAGGTGCTGTGATCAGCCGCGAAGAACTACACCGAAAGACCTTCCGCTTAGAATATGATGGGCTTGATCGAAGCATCGATTTAAGAATTTCCCGTTTAAGAAAAAAACTCGGTGACGATCCTAAAACACCTTATATTATCAAAACCATTCGTGGCCAAGGGTATCTCTTAGCGCAATGAGAAAGCAGCTAATTACATTAACTGCGATTTTAGTACTGGCTAATGCTGTAGCCGGCATTTTGCTATTTTACGTCTATTTTCCTTGGTCCACCGATATCGACTACGAAAAAGCCCAACAAGAAGTAAGAAGTGACTTGTTGGATTTGAATATCCGCATGGCCTCTAACGAATATCGCTTCTCCAAGGCTATTGTCGATAGAGCTAAGTTCGATTTGAACCAAGATATTAAACAAAAAAGACCTTCTGAGCTGGATTTATCCAAAGAAATTGAAAAAGCGTTAGCCGAAGAACGCTACAAGGTCTATATGGAAAATGAAGATGGACCCATTGGGATCTTAAAGCTAAACGAGGAAAACTATTTAGTTCTTGGCCCATATTATGCTGCTTATGATGCGGTCAATACTCGTGACGGAATAGCCTATCTGATTCTATTAGCGATTTTTAATGGTTTATGCGTGTGGGGAGCTTTTGTTTATTTGCGCTCACGACTGGAGCCTGCCAACCAAGCGATTAATCGCGTTTCTGCAAGCATTTATTTAGATAAAAAAAGTAGCGCGATTGCTAATGTTACTGAGAATATCCCTGAATTAGTCGATAAAATACATCAACTACAAAAAGAACATCAGCACAATATTCGTAGTCAACAAGACTTGATGCACGCAGTGGCTCATGAGTTCCGCGGGCCAATGGCTAGAATTACTTTTGCCATTGATCTGCTGACAAGCGACAAAGAAGCCAAACAACAAGAGCAGCTCAAAACTGACATCGAAGATTCTTTAGAAGAGTTGGATTCGTTAGTCAAAGAAGTACTGGATTACTCTCGCTTAAAAGATGGTCAACAGGCTTTAAATCTTGATCATTTTGATATGCAAGACATCATCGAACTAGCGGTAAATAAAGTTTCACCGTTTTATCCTAAAAAGACATTCGATACAGTTTTCGACCCAGCGACAGGCATTAACTGTGTTCAAGATCAAAAACTCATAGAACGAGCTTTGTTAAATCTTATTCGAAATGCCGCTAAATTCAGCTTCTCTAAAATCTTAATTAGCGCGAAAAAAGATGGTGACTCAGTTATTGTGACTGTAGAAGATGATGGTAATGGAGTGCCGCCTGGTAAACGCGAGCGAATATTTGAACCCTTTACTCGCCTCGATCACAGTCGCAGCCGAGACTCAGGCGGCGCAGGCCTTGGCTTAGCGATTGTTTGGGGTATAGCCAATCGCCATGAAGGCTCCATTGAGGTGCGAGATAGTGATTCACTGGGCGGTGCTGAGTTTACGTTAAAATTACCGCTTACCATTGAAGACTAGTCATAAGATTTATGACCTAGCAAATAGACGTCCAGTTTAATCCTCTTTGCTGACAGGCAACTTGATAACGCACTTGCGAATCTTTAAGATTTTCAGCTAATAAACTAGCCACCAACTCTGGACAATTATTCTGCTCACTTAAATGAGTTGCCACTACAAACTCCAGCTTATCTCTATCCAACTGTTGCAATAAATCCATTGATTGCTGATTGTTCAAGTGCCCCAGAGATCCCCCTACTCGCTTTTTCAAGGAATAAGGGTAAGGACCAGCCATAAGCATTTCATAGTCGTGATTCATTTCAAGCAAAAGAGCATGGCAACTGCTAAGTTTTTCTACAATCGGACGTGTTATCGAACCCAAATCACTAACAATACCTAAGCGTTTATCTTGAAATTCAATTACGAATTGGCACGGCTCACGCGCATCATGCGGTACTGAAAAAGCCTCAATACTAAGGTCATTAATGCTCAAGTCCTCAAAAGGACTTATCCGCTGGTAATGACTATTATCACCAAGTTTACCGCTCAAAAAAGTTCCCTGTGTTGCATAGACAGGAATTGACAGGCGACGGCTCAAAGCGCCCGCCCCTTTGATGTGATCTTGATGCTCATGAGTCACTAAAATCGCGGTTAAGCTGGAACTATCAAACTCTAGCTTTTCAAAACGCTTGAGTGTTTCTTTCACAGTAAAACCACAATCAATCAACAGATGCGTTTGCCCTGCAGAGATTAAGGTCGCATTACCCTTTGAGCCTGAGCCTAAAGAAGCGACTTTAAAATTAGAACTAGTACTGCTGATTTGGCTATCGAGAGTTTGCATGGATTTTGCAGAAAGTAGATTTAAATAAAAAAAGCCGCCAATTGGCGGCTCTCTAATTATTATTTTTGCGTTTCACGGCTTCTATAAGCAGCTTTAAAGTCCGGGTATAGCTGCCCAACCACTGCAGGTGATAAGCGCTCACCGTCTTCATCAGTAAAACTAATACTGGTACCACCATTTGTTAGCTCTTCAAGAACTAAACGGTAACTACCAGGTGCTAACTTTACTTTCGCTTCTTTGTTATCGCTAAAGATTGAGCTCCAGAATCCAGCAGGATCATCCACTTTGAAATAGAAAATATTTTGCGACTGATCTCTATCCACAACCGGTAAGTTTAAAACCCCTAATACCGCAGGCGTTTGTTGCCAAATGGATTGCAGATCACGCTCTGAAACCATCGCGATATGACCTTGAGGGTTAGTTCCTAGGCGAGTATCAATGACACCTTCTGCTAAAATGCGTGCGCGAGCTTCACTATCACGAACACCATCATAGTAACCAATAAATTGATTTAAAAACTGCTTAGCAACGCGATCCGAGGTTTGCACCTGCACCCAATTACCATCAATTTCCTGCTCGCTCGCGATATGGGTTGCTTGCACACCGAATTCATTACCACTATCGGCAATCATGGCCAATTTAAATTTATGACGTTGCCCATCAATATTATAAGAGCCCAAGCCCGCACCCAAGCCATCGTCATCGTCACTTAACCAAAAAGTGGATAAATTTTTACTGTCTTGGCTTTCAACTTGAATACTATGCGCAGCAACAAAACCATCGAAATATTCTGTTAAACGACTAGATTGACCACGCAACCAAACCGTTGGATGCTTGGCTTCAGTATCTTCACGCACACCATCGCCGCTGGTTAATAGTAGCTGCGGTGGCTCAAGCCCTAACTGC
>JABXIW010000040.1 GCA_013372875.1 Gammaproteobacteria bacterium
AGTGACTTCAGTTTTGGTCAAATATTTTTCGCCCTTAACCTCCCTTTTTATATTCTGTCTGTGATGCGCATGGGCTGGAGGTTTACGGTTAATACCTTTATTGCCGTTTCTATTGTCTCCTTCGCGGTCGACCATCTGCACCACGTGATCGAAATTTCCCGAATCGAACCTTTTTACGCAGCGTTGTTGGGCGGTGGATTGATCGGTATTGGTATGCTGGTGATATTTCGTCACAAGATGAGTTTGGGCGGCTTTAACATTTTGGCCTTGTACCTTCAGGAACGCTTTGGGATTCGAGCGGGCAAAATTCAGATGGCGCTCGATTGCGCCATCGTGGTGATGTCACTGTTTATTGTGGATGTGCACCTTATCGCTCTCTCCGTTCTTGGTGCCATTGCGACCAACTTGATTTTAGCGATGAACCACAAACCTGGACGATACCAGCCAAAACCGCAAACGGCATAATCAACACCTAGAAATACGAAAGTGTTTAGACAGCCCAAAAGCCCCGAGCCATTAGCTCGGGGCTTTTTGCTGTGGCGGTAAACCTACGCCAGTTCGCTGGTTGTGCAGTATTGCTGCACCTGCGCATCCAATTGTTTTTTGCATTGCTGGCTAAGTTGAAAATGCACTTGCATCAATAAGTCATGCGCATAAAAAAGCTCAAACGCATCGCCGCCGTTTTGCAGACAAATGGCTTCACATCGTTCAGCATGCACTTTGGCTTCTTTAGGTGCATCGGCTTTCAGCAAGCTCATCGCCAAACGATATTCTGCGCGCTCTTCCTGCATCCAACCGCCCGCTATTTTCCAATAATCCAGTGCTAGCCTTGCAGACTCTAACATCCTCGCTTTCTGCTCGTCAGTACGCTCTGAGAGCTCTTCATACTGACAAGCCAAGTTGTTTGCGGTGATTGCGATCGAACGCGCTAGCACCTCTTCTGCATCGTGTGGTGTCATTCCTAATGCGGCTTTCGCCAACCATTGACTCGCTGGTTCAAGCTGAGTAAGAGCAGAAAGTTCGTTCGCAATAAGAGAGAACACGCGACGCTGATCTTGCTCCTCCAGCAATGCTACATCCTCAGTGCCATCGACAAAAAAGCGTGCAACGGCGATGCTACGTTGAAACGCCAAACTCTCGGTAATGGCGCGATCATCTAAGCGGTCTAAACAGGCAAGAAATCGTTCGGGATGCTCAAGGTGCCCAATTGCGGTGTGCAGCATCAGTGCAAATATTCGCTCAACTTGGCTGAGCGCTTCCACCTCATTCAGCGCCGTTTCTAGCTGAGCATAAACCTGTACTGGCTTTTCCTCGTGCAGCTGCCAACACTCACTCATGAATGCATCAAAATCCATTTTGAAAGACATGCCCTTGTTATCCTTGTTATCTTGTTCGTAAATAAACCACTCTACACAATTCTCAACCGTGCGTTGCACGCCAAACAACAATATGAGAATCGCCTCACTTAAAGTGGTGTACCTTGCTCTAATGCGAGCAAACGTTGTTTGCGTTCTACCCCACCAGCATACCCAGTCAGTTTGCCACTTTTACCAATAACGCGATGACAAGGCACCACAATGGAAATAGGGTTCTTGCCATTTGCTAACCCAACCGCACGCACGGCTTTCGGGTTGCCAATCGCGTTGGCGAGATCTTGATAGCTCCACGTCTCGCCGTATGGAATGGTCGTTAACGCATGCCACACTTGATTTTGAAAATCGGTACCTGTCGCTGCCAAAGGCAAATCAAATTCGTTGCGCAGACCCGAAAAGTATTCGTCCAACTGGGTGACGGCTTGGCGCAAAATCGGATGCTGATCATCTCTTCGCCCCAATTCACTTGGCTTGGTCGTACAAGTCTCAAACCAAATGCCAAGTAAGCCCTCAGCGTTAGATTGGATAGTGACCGCACCTAGTGGGCTCGGCATCTCGGTATAAACGGTGTTCATGATTGATTCCATAAGTGAAACGTCGCGTAGCTTCCCCAAGGGGCTGCGGTGTGCGTATTGAGTGATGGGTAGCGCTGCATCGCTTTTTTCACCACTAAGTCTTTATCTAAAAAGCAATCGGGTTGGGATTGCCCACGCAGTTGAGCATAACTGACCGTCCAAGGTCCAATGCCTTTCAACGCTAACCATTGTTGCGGATCCGTCTCCGCGTTGCTTTGCATAAACTGAGCGAAACGCACCAACGTCTCTTTACGACTTTGCGGCATCCGCAAAAAACTCACGTCGGCATTCGCAATCGCATCTGGTGTCGGGAAAAAGCGCTTGTCAGCATCACCACTGAGCGTTTTTACCAATAAATTAAGCTGGCCTATCGCAGCCTTGACCGACACTTGTTGACCAAGAATGGCTCTAACCCCGGCTTCCCAAGCATTCCACACTCCAGGAATCCGAATGCCTCGGTTCGAAACAAGCCCCGGTGCCACATAATCCAAATGCTGCTCGACAGTACAGATATCGGTGTCGAGATCGAACATACGCCGCACTCCAGACACTAAATTTTGCAGCTTCGCAACTTCTTCAATTTCGAATTCAAGCTCAAGGTTTCCTTCACCTTTGATCGCCTGAAACCACGCTTTGCTGTTATCCAGACAAACGTTGCGTTGGTAACTCTCGCCGCTCACCCGCTCCACGCCCTCAATGGCTCTTAGTCGGTAAAAATCCAGCATGTGTTGCCAATTCAACTCGCCACGATAAGACAACGCAATTCGATTCGTGCTCACGCCATCAAATTCTCTTCGACGAACTTGAGAAGGCGTGAGCTTCAGAAACTTTTGGAACGCATCGTTGAAACGACGCGTGCTGTTAAAACCGGCGGCGAAGCCGACTTCCGTAACCGACATCGAACTGGAATGCAGCAACTGTTTGGCGAACATTAACTGCTGATATTGCGCGTACTGTTTTGGTGACATGCCGAGATACTGCTCGAACAACATACGCAAGTAACGATCAGAAATCCCAACGCGTTCAGCCAGTTCAGACACCGAGTGGTGATGCAGCTCTCCTCGATCAATCAATGAAATCGCGCGTTGAAATGTTGTTTCTACGCCTTTCCATGCCCACGATCCCGGAGCGCTGTCTGGGCGACAACGCAAACAAGGACGATAACCCGCTTTAAGTGCTTGGGCTTTATCGGTGAAGTACTCTACATTTTCTTCTTTGGGTAGGTTCGCCGGACAAATCGGTCGGCAGAAAATCCCTGTGGTTTTTACCGCGACGTAAAATCGACCATCAAAACGGCTATCTCGCGACACTCGCGCCTTTTGGCACTGCTCGAAGGTCAACGATGTATGAGGATGGATAAACATGAAGCGATCCTTGCTCGTGCATTCTGTGAAAACAACTCGATATAACTTCATTGTAGAACGCAGAACAAATGAAGATTAGCCATTTTCGGAACTCAATATTGAGATTTATTGGCATTAGCGAATTTGTACACTAAAGTTAAATCCAGAACATCACAACAACGTCGGCTAAAG
>JABXIW010000320.1 GCA_013372875.1 Gammaproteobacteria bacterium
GCGACAGTGCCATTGATACCTTCATTGGCCAACAATAAAGTACCTTTAACTTCATTCACAAGCATGACATCAAGTAAAGGTTGACGGATTTGTTCGAAGTTTTCAAGGGTTACAAACTTATATAAAGCGCACACAACCACTTGATTTTCATTAAGATTTTCTTGAGAAACAGCAGAAATATCCGCTGCTGCAGATTCTTGGATAGTCATTAATTTCCTCGCCTACTGGAACGTAAAACCAGTGCTTATTCGATTAAAATTCGAGCGGATTGTAGGATTTTATGAGCTTTTAGTCAATGAGCTTAAATCAACAAGTTAACGATACCAAAGACGATGCCCTTGATTTTTTAACCAACCTTCTGCAGCTTGATAATTGGAATCGTATTGCGCAACCAGCTGCCAATAGGCTTTGGAGTGATTATGGTGAACTAAATGACAAAGCTCATGCACAATCAAATAATTCATCACATACTCAGGCGCTAGCAATATCAGAGGATTAAACTGCAATACACCCTTAGCGGTACAGTGTCCCCACTTGCTTTTGGTTTTGCGGAATTTAATTTGCGATATCTTTTGCCATAGATTCATTTCCTTGGCAAAAATTTCAACTAACTCTGGGATCTCTTGTTTGGCTTGCTGCAACAACCAACGATCCATTAACTTTACTTTGCTTTCCTGCAAATAATCAGAAATTTTTAATACTAGATTATCGCCATAAAGTTTTGCTGAATTTCGTTTGGCTTGCTCAAAGCTAAGGTTTATCTCATAGCCCATAAATGGAATAGTTGCGCCCTCGACTATCAGTAAAACTTCTGATTGTTTCTGCTCCTGCTCAAGCAATTTATTTATGATCCATTGGCGCTTTTCAGCAACAAACTCATCAATAAAAGATTGCGGTGTACCATAAGGCGCACGAACTTCAACTGCGTTTATATGCACGTGAATTGCCACCGTTTTACGGCGTGATCGTTTTATGGTGAAGTCTATATCATTGGGAACTGATGTTAAGGCTTGAGTCATCGGCACAACTTTAAGTTATTTCATTAATCACCAACTGGCCACAAGCTAACAATTTTTTTTGCTCAGCAGTTAATTTTTTGACTTTGATTTCAGCTTTTAATGCTGCGGATTTATCTACAAAAGCATGATGATAAATCATGGTAAGCGGCTGTTTACCGCGTAAATATTTAGCACATTTTGGGCCATTAGATTGATGCTCTTCAAAGCGACGCTCTAAATCTAGGGTAATGCCGGTATAAAGTTCTCCTTCGCGACAACGCAAAATATACAAGTGCCAGCCCTTAGCTTCATCTTTATCTATCTTTGACATTAATAGAGCCTGCCAGCTTTTACTAAACGCGTTTTAAAGTAAGGATTATCCATACTACCGATCATCACTTCTTTACCGCTCGACGGCGCATGAATAAATTTACGACCGCCAATATAGATTGTCACATGACTGGGGGTGGAAGCGGTTCGATAAAATAACAAATCCCCTGGCTGAATATCTTGTAAAGCTATTGTTTTAGATTGCGCGTATTGTGCTTTGGAAACGCGTGGAATACCGCTGGAAACTTGGCTATGGGTAAAGAGCACCAGTCCGCTGCAATCAAAACCTTCCAATGGGTTAGAGCCACCGTAACGGTACGGCATTCCAATCATTCTTTTAGCCATGCTGACAATGGCATTGGCTTTATCCATATCATAGGGTTTTGCCCTGTTTGCCCTCGTTTCATAGTCTCTTGGATTTGAAGCGCAAGAAATCAGAATGGCTGTCAGCAAAACCGCACAATATGTTTTTATTGAGATCTCTTTATTCATTGAGAAAAGATTAACACGAGAAAACTGAATTTACACTAAATGCTTCTCAGCTTGGATAAATCCCATTTAAAATAATTTTAGTGGGTTTTCTTGAATTTCTTGTAACTCAGAAAATTGAGCGCGCAAATCCAAGATGTGCTGTTCCCAATAATTAATCGAATCAAACTGTGGAAATGCCAGAGGGAAAGCTGGATCTGACCAACGTTCGGCGATCCAAGCGGTATGCTGGATCATGCGCAAAGCTCTTAATGGTTCAATCAATGCAATTTGACGATAGTCGAAATCACAAAACTCTTGGTAGCCTTCAACAATTTCGGAAAGTTGCTTGATACGGTTACTTCTATCGCCCGACAACAACATCCATAAATCTTGGATTGCAGGCGCCATTCGCGCATCATCAAAATCAATAAAGTGGGGGTTATCATCACGCCATAAAATATTACCAGGATGACAATCACCTTGAGTGCGGATAAAACTTATCTCACCAACCAGGTTCCAATGCTGTTTTACCAGCTTTAATACATCCATCACCAAGCTGCTATAAGCAGTTTTAAGCTCAAATGGAATCGCCTGGTCAATCACAAACTGCGCCTTATCATAGCCAAAGGTTTGCGGATTAATTTGCGGTCTATGGATAAATGGCTTGGCCTTCCCAATGGCGTGTATTCGCCCTAAAAAACGTCCTAAAGTAAATAAATTATCCAGATTATCTAATTCGGGCGCATGGCCGCCCTTTCGCTCGAAAATGGCAATATAAACGCCATGATATTCAAATAGTGTTTCACCCTTCAGTTCGATAGGTGGAACGATTGGCAACTCAGCTTCGACCAACTCTTGGCAAAATAAATGCTCTTCTAAGATCTGTTGTTTAGACCAACGCTCTGGGCGGTAAAATTTGGCAATGATGGGCTGCGAATCTTCAATACCTATTTGATAGACCCTATTTTCATAACTATTAAGGGTTAATATCCGACCATCGGTCAAATAACCTAAACTATCAATGGCATCGAGAATAAAGTCAGGAGTGAGCTTATCAAAAGGATGTGAAGAGGCTGAACTTTCCATCTATTTCCCAACCTCTTCTGAATATGACTTTCTAGAATTATGCCAATTCGTCATCAGCAACAAAGTATTTGGGATCGCGTTTGGTATCTACTTCAACCGCCGCGCCCGCTTTGGTTAGTAACCTTTGACAATCCGAGCTCAAGTGCAATAAATGCAGTTTTTTGCCGGCATTTTCATAACGCACCGCCAAGGCATCAATCACTTCAATTCCTGAATGATCCCAAACCCGCGAATCAGCAAAATCCACATAGACTTCATCTAAGTCATTGCGTGCAGAAAATTGTTCGGCAAAATGGGTGGTTGAACCAAAAAACAATGGGCCACTCACCGTGTAATAAGCCTTACCGTTTTTCTCTTGACGACGGACTCGTACGCGTTTTGCGCTCTGCCATGCAAAAACTAATGCTGACAAGATCACACCGACAAATACAGCAAATGCAAGGTCAGTTAAGACTGTAACCACAGATACCGTAATTAACACTAAGGCATCCGCCTTTGGAATTTTTCGCATGATACGGAAACTTGACCACTCAAAGGTGCCAATAACCACGATAAACATCACACCCACGAGCGCCGCAATTGGGATCTGTTCGATAAGTGGCGATGCAAATAAAATAAACATTAATAATGCTACCGCCGCAGTGATGCCAGACAAACGACCGCGGCCACCAGAATTCACATTAATCATGGATTGACCAATCATGGCACAACCGCCCATACCACCGAAGAAGCCTGTAGTAGTGTTGGCTAAACCTTGAGCAAAACACTCTCGGTTGCCTTGGCCACGGGTTTCGGTGATTTCATCGATTAAACGCAAAGTTAATAATGACTCAATCAAACCGATCGCCGCTAAAATAAATGCATAAGGAGCAATGATTTTAAGCGTTTCAAAGTTCAAAGGCACGCTCGGAATATGAAACTCAGGGAAACCGCCCGCAATAGATGCTACATCGCCCACGGTTTTACTTGGAAGATTAAAGCCAATCGCGATTAGCGAAACGATAATAATTGCCGCTAATGACGAGGGGATGGCTTTGGTCAGTTTTGGCAAAAACTGAATGATCAGCATGGTAGCAATAATGAGTCCTGCCATTAAATAAAGGCTCTCGCCTTGCAACCAGGTGCCGTCCAGCCAACCCCATTTACCCTCAGGGGTAAAAGATTGCAGGCTTGGAATTTGCGCTAAGAAAATCACAATCGCTAAGCCATTTACAAAGCCCATCATCACAGGGTGTGGCACCATGCGGATAAATTTACCAAGCTTCAGCCATCCAGCAAGCATTTGTATCAAGCCCATTAAAACTACGGTGGCAAACAGATATTGCACCCCGTGCTGTGCGACGAGCGCCACCATCACAACTGCTAAAGCACCGGTAGCACCTGAAATCATGCCAGGACGACCACCAAAGATAGAAGTGATCAAACCCACCATAAAGGCAGCATACAAGCCTACTAACGGTTCTACACCCGCAACAAAAGCAAAGGCCACCGCTTCAGGAACTAAAGCTAAAGCTACCGTTAAGCCCGATAAGACATCGTTTTTTGCGCTAGCAGTAGTATTTCGTATTAAATCAATCATCTTCCACTCTAGTATTTCACTTAAAAAAACAAAGGCTGACGATATGCCAGCCTTGAGTATAAATAATAGGCGCGCATTCTACGCAAGCTTTATGCCAACCTCAAGGTAATCCTCTTGACTCTTACTGCCCCTCAGCAAAATCTCTAAAGCGTTCCATAAAAATATAGCTTTGCTTATAAAAGCTTTTCTTCATAAAAAAGCCTAATATTTTCATGGGTATAGAGGTCATCTGATAATCCACTCGTGAGTGCCAGCGAGTTTTATTATCATCTAAGGCTTCAAAGCGATTTTCAATATGATTGGTCATTCCCGGTGTTTCGTAAGTGCCACTAAACTTTTCGGGCAAGTCGCGCTCGAGCACCGTTTCAATCATGGGGCATTCGCGTTTACCCATTTTATAGACCAGTTGCGTCTTAGCGCCTGGCTGCCCCGAGACCCCGCTTAAATGCTCATAACTTACTAATTCAGGCTGCCATTGCTTGAGGTTTTCAAAACTATCGAATAATTCAATAACTTGATCAATGGGTTTATTAATATCGATATACAGATCCGTCGCCATAACTGATTCCTTGGGTGCTTTCTCGAGCTGTTGTTCGAGTAACAGAAAGACCTAGATAGTAGCACAATTAGGCTTATTCAGCGATAAGCACTGTGCTGGCGATAATAACCAAGTCGTTGTTCTGCTTGATGTTTTTCTTGCTCAACCCACCTTAAAATCGACTCTTGATGCTCGTGGCGAATAATATAATGATAAGAGTTGGTAATAATCGGATCAAACCCGCGCGCTAATTTATGCTCACCTTGTGCGCCCGGCTCAAATACCTCTAGCCCCTTTTCTATGGCGTATTCAATGCCCTGGTAGTAACAGCTTTCAAAGTGCAAACCACCCGTTTGTTCAAAGGCTCCCCAATAGCGCCCGTATAGGTGACTGTCAGAAATAAAAAATAAGGATGCAGCTTTGATCTGACCTTGTCGCTTGGCAAAAATCAGCATAGCATTTTCAGGGAATGCCGTTCGCAAACCTTGAAAAAACGCTAAATTTAATTGCCCCCAACCTGCTTTTTTCTCAAAGGTATGAGTATAAAGTTGATAAAGTAATTCCCACTCTTCATCGCTCACCTCTTTAGCCAGTTTCCGATGAAAACGCCAGCCTGCCTCGCTAACCTTACGCCTTTCTTGCTGGATATTGCGGCGCTTTTTGGGCTTTAGATTTGCTAAATAATCCTCGAAAGAAGCATAATTTTGATTACGCCAATGAAACTGTATATCTGAGCGCTCAATAAACCCTAGTGATTTAAGCGACGTTTGGGAACCAAGATCAGGGAAGTTCAAATGCCAACTGCTGATTTGATATTGCTCCAGCCATTCTGCAATAGTCGTTGCCCAGGATTGCAATTGCACATGATTCAACTCACCTAGGATCTTAGGCGCCAAGCAAGGCGTTAAAGGTGTCGCCGTTAGCAGTTTAGGATAGTAATCGAGCCCTAATTGTTGATAGTAGTTAGCCCAAGTCCAATCAAACACATACTCACCATAGGAGTGGCTTTTGACATAACTGGGGATGACTGCCAGCAAGTTTGTTTGCTGCTCATCCTCATACAAGCACAAGTGTAAAGGTTGCCAGCCATTTTCTTTGGTAACTACGCCAGAGTCTTCGAATAGCTTCAATAGCTCATAACTCGCCAACGGGTTACTATTTTTTGGCCACTGTTCTGGCTTAATTTGGCTAATGCTTATTTGCGGAATAAATTTCATTGAGTTCAAGCTGTAATCGCATAATCCCAGCTTAATACTATCAATAAAAAACTACAATTTTATTGTGGCATAAAAAAGCCAGGCACTAGGCCTGGCAAAAAATAATTACTTAGGAGTAATTTAAGGGGTATGAAAAAAATCTAACAAAAACAATTAAATAATGGTAAACGCTACTGTTGCGAATACTAAAGAGATAATTATTACCTCTAATGCATTTTCAAAATACTCGCTCATTACAGTCTCCTTCGGCTTGCAGCCATTGCCATAACACGGGGCGAATTCTACGCCTGTTTTATGCCAATTTTAAGACAAATTCACAAGATACTTTTTAATGCCAATCATTAATTATTCTAATGATAAAGCCAAAGAGGAAAGCGTCAAAGATTTTTACAAAATTGGCGCTTTTCGATGCTCGGAGACTTGAGTGAGTTGAGTGGGTTGAGTAAAGAAGTTTAAGATTAAGTTATTCAGAAAGCGCTGACAGCAAATGATGGGTATGGTTAGCTAATTCGATACCTAAATCGGTCAGATAACCACCATCAGGCTGACTGATAATGCCTTTGTTGAATAAGCGCTCAGTAGCGGCAATGGCATCAGTTGATGCGTTAGAATGGACTTTCAAGCCTTCCTGTAAAGAGTCCGTCGGGAATAAGACTAACACTTTTATTTCTTCTAGTAATTGATTATCAACAGCCATTGGGTTCTCCATTAATAAAGCCAGCAGTAGTGCTGGCTTTATTATTGACATAAAAATGTCTGACTCGCAAATTTAGTCGACCAAACCACGACTTTTTAGCAAGTACTTAGGGTCTGCTTCTTTCCCTCTGAATTTCTTATAAAGGGTTAAAGGATCGTCTGTACCGCCTTTTGATAGCACATTATCAACAAAGGCCTTGGCCGTTTTCTCATCAAAAATGCCGTTTTCACGGAAGGCTTGATAAGCATCAGCACCGAAAATATCTGACCAAATATAGCTATAATAGCCCGCTGAATAGCCACCTGAGAAGATGTGCGAGAAGTAAGTCGTGCGATAACGTGGCGCGATTTCATCAATCAATCCATAGTCATTCAACACTTTTTCTTCAAATGCATCTGCATCGCGAATTTCGCCATCTTCAATGGTGTGCCATGCTAAATCTAGCAAAGTCGCCGCCATATATTCTGTAGTCGCAAAGCCTTGATTGAACTTGCTAGCTGCTTGAATTTTCTCAACCAACTCTTGCGGGATCACTTCGCCAGTTTTGTAGTGCTTGGCAAATTTCGCTAACACTTCAGGCTCAGTCATCCAGTTTTCATGAACTTGTGATGGGAACTCAACAAAATCACGCGGCACAGAAGTACCTGTTTGCGAAGGATAAACGCCATCTGACAAGAAGCCGTGCGCCGCATGACCAAACTCGTGGAACAAGGTGCTAGCTTGGTCGAAGGTCAATAACGTCGGCTCATCACCCACAGGACGAGGGTAATTCAAGACATTCACAATAATTGGCTTATGGTATTTGCCATTCTCATCAACAAACTGCTTGCGGTAAGAGTTCATCCAAGCGCCACCACGTTTGGAATCGCGCACATAGAAATCGGTTAGATAAATACCAATTAGCTCGCCATTATTATCCGTAACTTCATAAGTGCGTACATCTTCATGATATTTAGGCAAGTCAGTACGCTCTTTAAAATTCATGCCATAGAGCTTATTAGCAATATAGAAAACGCCTTGCAGAGTATTATCCAATGAGAAGTAAGGCTTAGTGGCCGACTCATCTAAATCATACTTAGCTTTACGGATTTTCTCCGCATAATGACGCCAGTCCGAAGCACGGAATTTAAAATCACCGCCCTCTTGGTCAATCATTTCCTGCATCACTGCAACTTCATTTTTTGCTTGCTTAATAGCCGCAGGCCAGATCTGATTCAATAGGTTATAAACATTATCTGCATTTTTCGCCACGCGCGACTCAAGGGTGAAGTCCGCATGGTTTTTATAGCCCATTAGAGTAGCTTTTTGCGATCTTAGCGCAGCAATTTTTGCCGCAATTTCTTTATTATCGTTAGCGTTATCATTATCACCGCGATGAGTATAGCCATAATAAATCTTATCTCTTAGTTCACGATTAGTGGAATAAACCAAGAAAGGATCTTTTGATGGTCTGTGAGTGGTAAAAGCCCATTTGCCTTCATGACCACGCTTAGTTGCAGTTTCTGCAGCAGCATCAATCACGTTTTGTGGCAAACCAGCCAGATCTTCTTTGTTCTCAATAACCATTTCCCAGTTATTGTTTTCAGCTAGAACATTTTCACCAAACTTAATGGTTAGCTCAGTGATTTCTTTGTTCAGCTCACGTAAACGCGCTTTTTGCTCATCATTAAGCTCAGCACCGCCACGAACAAAACCTTTGTAGCGATCTTCCAACAATTTCATTTGATCGGCACGCAAGCCTAACTCAGCGCGCTTGTCATACACAGCTTTTACCCGAGCAAACAATTCTGGGTTCAAGTTAACATCATCACCTAACGCCGATAATTGCGGACCAATATCTCGGGAAATGGCTTGTAACTCAGGGTTGGTGTGAGCGGAAGTTAAGTTAAAGAATACGTTGGCAACTTTAGTTAAATCTTTGCCATTATATTCCAAGGCTTCAATGGTATTAGCAAAAGTTGGTGCTTCAGGATTATTGGCCACTTTCTCAATTTCAGCTTTGGCATTAGCAATCGCGCGCTCAAATGCTGGTGCATAATGTTCATTCTTGATTTGATCGAATGGCGGCATACCAAATGGTGTATCCCAGTCTTGATAGAATGGATTAACTTCTTTTTTAGTTTCAACTTTCGCAGTGTCCGATTGATTCGTCTCAACTTTAGCGACTTCTTGTTTTACTTGGTCCGTCGCGTTAGGAGTTTCAGCCTCTTTCTTATCACAAGCTGCTAATAGAACAGCGGATACCGCAAGGCTAATGGCTAGTTTTTGCATAATTAGAACTACCTATTTTCTCTACATATTTTGGTAATGCTTTAAATAACATAAACCAGCAAAAAAAACAGTAATTTCTAGGAAAATAAGGCTAACTCTTTGAAAACTGGTGCAAATAAGTGTAACAACTTATGAAATTAGAGCTAACTAAGGTTGCTCGCTGGCTATAACTCTTTCGATCATTGCCGCTTGTTGACGCCTGGTAAGCAACATGACTGCCACTGATCCCAGAATTAAAGCAGCACCAATCAAAATAACCAGACGAGAGCTCAAGACGCTAAGTGGCCCGCCGACAATAGCGATGATGACATTGGTGACGCAAAAAGTGCTGGTTTGCAGCCCCATCACTTTACCTTGGCCAAGGTGGCCGAAATACTTGGATAAATAAGTTGGTACCATACCATTGGCGATCGCAATCCAACCGCCAATCACAAAGAAGATAGGAAAAACCCAAGCAGCGTTACTAAATGGTTGGATGGTTAATAATATAGTCAAAGCAAAACCACCCAATATCATAGACTTAACCTCACCGAGTCTATGATTAGTTTTATCCACAACAAAGCTACTAACAAAGACCATACAAGCGGTTAAAGCCACCGTAGCCCAAGCTATCTGACGGCTATCAAAACTCAAATGATCTACAAACCAAACGGGGTAGAAATCATAAAAAGCATTCAAGCCCATTGAATAGAGAAAATAAAACCAAAAAATAGGCAAAACTTCTTTGTGCTTTAACACTGTCAACGAATTGTTTTCACGGATCAACTGCCAAAATTTCATCTCGGGGCTTTGCCGATTTTCTCTTCTCTCAATGGTAAAAAAGACCATTACAAAGGCTATGGCAATTCCAAATGCGGCTATATTAAAGACATTAGCGACACCATATACCATCAAAAAGCCACCAATTAATGGACCTATTAACCAGCCCACATAAGTTGCAGCATACACCAATGAAATGGCTTTAGTTCGTTCAATATGTGGATGCAACTCAGCACCAATGGCTCTAGCAATTGATATGTTGCCCTCGCAAATTCCTGTTAAAAGTCGAGCAATGGCAAAGCCAATAAAAGATTCTTGGATCACAGCTAAGGCAGTTAGTAAATAGCCGATCAAGCTACCAAATAAAGTCAACAGCAATACGCGGCGGCGACCATAATGATCAGAAAGCGCACCAATAAATATGCTACCAATCAACAAACCTAAAGGGTAAATAGCCAAAGAAAAACCAAGCAACACTTTCGGGTGAAAGCCCATGAAGTGGGTCAGCTCATTGGCGGGATAATCAATGAAATAAGGAGCTAAAACTGGATAAGGCAAAGCTATCCCCGCCGTTCCCAGTACCGAGATCAGCATCACGCTAAATAAAGTTAACTTTGCTTTTTGAGGTGTCATTAGTCAGTGCTTATTCTTATGATTACTGATTTCGAGTATAGGCGGCTTTGCAGACTAAGACTAATAAATTTGATTTATTTGCTCGATTGAAAAAAGTTAAGACTGAATAATTGCTCACTATCCACCCAGGTTTTAACTCGATTAAAGCCTGTCGCTTTGGCCAATTCATCTATAGATTCTAAGCTAAATTTATAGGAGTTTTCCGTGTGGATAGCTTCACCTTTATCAAATTGAATCGCTTTACCCAAAATTTTATAGCTCTGAGATTGTTTAGAAATTAAGTGCATTTCAATTCGATTCAATGCTTGATTATAAAAAGCCTTGTGTGAAAACATGGTTAAATCTAATTTAGATCCTAGATGACGGTTCACGTTATTCATCATATTCAAATTAAACTCAGCTGTAACGCCTTTAGAGTCGTTATAAGCAGCTTCAATGATTTGAGGATCTTTTTGCAGATCCATTCCTATTAAAAGCCCGCCGTTATCTCCAACTAAAGCTCGCATATTACTAAGGAATCGTTTTGCACTTTCTGGTTCAAAATTACCAATGGTTGAACCGGGATAAAACGCAAACAAACTATCATTATGATAGCTATCTGGAATAGCAATAGGCTTTGAGAAATCGCTAATTATCGGCTCAATTTCTAACCAATCAAATTTAGTTTTTAAACTTTTCGCAGCTTGCTGTAGAAATCGACGAGAAACATCCTGCGGCAAATAAGCCTTGGGATGAATAGCTTCAAGTATCAGTTGTATTTTTTCGCAGGCTCCTGCTCCAGGCTCAACAATCACCGAGTCTTTTGGTATATAGTTCGCCATCTCTGCAGCATATTCGCTTAATATGGCACTTTCCGTGCGTGTTGGATAGTATTCGTCTAATTGAGTAATTTGCTCAAATAATTCAGAGCCTTTTTTATCATAGAAATATTTAGGATTAATGTATTTCTCAGCAGCGCTTAATCCTGCGATTAATTCTCGCTGTTCGGTGGTCAAAGTTTTCTCAGCTAACATGGTCATAGGCAATATTTTGGCAAATACGTGATTACAAATCCCTCGCTAAACGCAATCCTGAAAACTGCCATCTAGCATCGGGATAAAAGAAGTTTCTATAACTAGAACGAATATGACTTTGACTTGTTACACAAGAACCTCCTTTTAATACCAACTGGTTGCACATAAATTTGCCATTGTATTCGCCCACAGCGCCTTTTGCGGTTTTGAAGCCTGGGTACGGCGAGTACGCACTGGAAGTCCACTCCCACACATCACCATAAAACTGACTATCATCCGATGCTATTGGTCTTAAATGTTTAGTTTCTACAAAATTGCCAGAAATAGGCTTAGATTGAGCGACCAATTCCCACTCAGCCTCTGTGGGTAACCTGGCGTCTGCCCAACGCGCAAAGGCATCGGCTTCATAAGCACTGATGTGAGATACAGGAGCACTTTTATCCAGTTTGGTTAAGCCATTTAGACCATACTGATACCAGTGGTTTTCTTCACATTGCCAGTAAAGTGGTGCTTGCCATTGCTGCTCTTGAACATTGGCCCAACCGTCACTAAGCCATAGCTCAGGCCGCTGATAGCCATTATCTTGGATAAACTCTAAATAATCTTGATTAGTAATCAAACGATCTTGAATTTCAAAAGCATTCACCAGACACTGATGCTTAGGGGATTCATTATCAAAAATAAACTGGTCATTGGAAAAATCAGTACCGATCGAAGCCAACTGCTTTTCATATTGTACCCAAGCTACTTTTTCACTTGAGAGCGCATTATTTGGCGCCGCTTTTTGATAAACAGGCAATAAAGGGTTCTGATACCAATTAAATAATAAATCAGTAAAAAATAATTCTTGATGCTGTTGCTCATGATTAATCCCTAGCTCTAACAATTCATTAGCTTTAGTGTCTGCTTGAGATCTTGAAAAAAGCTCTACAACCCTTTGGGTAACATTCTCACGATATTGATAGACCTCATCTACTGTAGGTCGCGATAACAAGCCTCGCTTAGCACGCATAAACTGCTTACCAACACCATTATAGTAAGAGTTAAACAGATACTCGAATTTAGGATTGAAGTGTTTAAAACCCTTTTCAAACGGTTTTAAAATAAATGTTTCAAAAAACCAGCTGGTATGTGCCAGATGCCATTTAGCAGGGCTAGTTTCTGCCACACATTGCAGTCCATAATCCTCAATTTCGAGAGGTGCGCAAAACTCTTCACTTTGTTTTCGCACCTGTAAAAATTTATCAACGTTGGTTAAATGCCTTTGTAAGCTAACGGGTTCTTTTGAGTTCACAATATTATTTTTAATCCTTGATTAACTTCACCTTACCACTAATCCAGACTTTATTCTTTTCAACTTTACTCAATATCACTCCTCCGGCTGCTGAAACTTGCTCAGCAACAAACTGATTAGTGCCCAGTTTTTTTTGCCAATAAAGCGCTAGTATTCGATTAGCAGAGCCTGTTGCAGGGTCTTCTTTCACACCATGATATGGAGCAAAGTAGCGCAACTTGAAATGATATTTATCGTCTGATTTTTGTGTGGCTATAATAGCTCTATGGGTAGCCTCCATGATTTTGTTAAAATCTAGCTCTAAAGCTGCCAAATCAAAATCACTTGACCACTCCATGATCAAATAACCATTCTCGTTGCCAACAAAAGAAACCTTTAACGGCTGATGACTAAATGCTTGGGTCAACTGATTATCGTCTATTTCTGCAGGTATGCCTTGTTGTATTGGCAATGATTCAAAACCAACCCATAATCGCCCGTTTTCTTTAGCTATTTCAACGGTATCCGATGTAAGCCCGATGTTTTCAATGCTCTGACTTAGAGATAAATAATACGCAGCAGCCAACAAGCCATGCCCACACCATTGTATTTCATTAGTAGCATTGAATATTCGTACAGTAGGATTCTTTCCATGATTTATTACAAAAACACTTGCGCCACAATGAGTCGCTTGTGCCAGTTGCTGCATGTGATTTAAAGTATAATTTTCTGCATCCGAAAAAATAGCAGCGTCTGTCCCCTGATGTTCATCATCAAAAAACACTTTTGCTATCAATGCATAGGTTTTAATCGACAAATGAAAAGATTGTTAAAGGTATTGTGAAAATAATCCTATCATTTCTTGGCGCATTTTGGCATCTGGCAAAGCGCCATAGCCAGCCAACATATTATCTTTGAGATGCTTTATTTTGCTGGTAGCTGGAATTGCGCAGGTTACTGCTGGGTGGGAAATGACAAATTTTAAATAAAATTGCGCCCATGTATTGCAGCCAATCTCTTTAGCATAAGCAGGCAGCGCTTTGCCTTTTGTATAACCAAATAAGCCATTAAAAGGCCGATTTACGATTACCGCAATACCTTTGTCTGCTGCTAAGGGAAGTAACTTATTTTCAACCTCTCGGTCACGAATATTGTAGGTAAGCTGAACGAAATCTAATGGCTCTTTTTGCATAATAGCAGCCAGTTCTGCATGATCGCGTCCATGAGAAGTGGTAATGCCTATGTATTTTATTAAGCCTTTTTCTTTCCATTTGCGCAAGGTTTTCAAGTGTGTTTGCCAATCAACAAGATTATGGATCTGCATTAAGTCAAACTTATCGAGCCCCCACAAGCGCATGGAATCTTGCATTTGTTCTATCCCATCTTGTTCGCCTTTGGTCCAGACTTTAGTCGTAGCAAACAATTGCTTCGGCTGCCCCAGCATTTCTAAGCAATAACCTATAACCTTTTCCGACTGCCCATACATAGGAGATGAGTCGAGCATTTGACCACCCAGCTCGAAGAATTGTTTAATCAGCTCTACCCTTTGCGGCAACTTCGAATCGTCTTGGATATTTAAATTACGATAAGTACCCATGCCAATAACGGGAATGGATTCACCACTTGAAGGGATTTTATTAAGCAGGATCTCACTCGACTTGTCAGTAGAAGCCAATAAACCTTTGCTCGCCATAGCCGTTACACCAGCTACGGCGGCACTTGATTTAACAAAATCTCTTCGTTTCATTAGAATGATACCGTTTCAAACTCGCGAGCCTTATCTAATCGCTCCTCACGAGAACGCTTATGCTCTTCTTCGGCAATTTCTAGCTGAGTTTTTTCTTCTAGCAAAGCAATATGCATCTTCCTATACATTTTTAATGAATAAAAACTAAAGGGACTGAAAAACAACTTAATAATCACAGGCATCAACTCAATAGCTATAAAGAATATTTTTAACAACCAGCTGAACAAAATAGCGGCTTGCCCGACTTCAGGGTCATTATGAATGCTTTGTAAGCCTAAATACCTGCGCAAAAAGCCTGTTTTCACCTCATAGAATAAGCCATCATTGACTAGAGTCACTCTATACTCTTCGAGCTTCAGCTGTTTGCGATCGATTTGATTATTTAACTCTAAAGTCGCGGTAGCTATGTTCTGTTCTAAACGAGCCAACGTGGCCTCATTACTTTCGAAATTGACTTCACTTTGCGCCAGTAAATTACTCTCTTTCTGTACCTCATTTAAGGCGCTGGTAGCAGTCTCAATATCAGGGTTAAGCGCCTCTAACTTTGTTTTAGAATCACTCAGACTTTGCTCAAGAATCCCAATTTGCTTTTCAAGGTCAGTATAGGTTTTAACGGCTCTTTGGTATTTGGGCCCTTCGGTTGGAGCACGACCATCTCGGCCAGTGCGCTCTAAAATAGCTTCATTAAACCAAAAGTCATAATCTTTTCTGGCAGCAGCTATTCGCTCATTAAGCGCTGCAATTTCTGCAATCAGGACTTGCTGTGATTTCTGAAGTTCAGACAAATTCGTTTGCTTTACATCTAAATTATTTTGCACAACATCAGGATCGCTTGACTGCTCAACAGCTTTATATGAATTAATTTGATTACGCACCAATTCAATTTGAGTTTGCAGGTCTGCAACACGCTTTTTATCAACATCAATAGCGGTATCCAGTTCTTTTTCATAATCCGTTAAGCGTTGAAAATATTCTCTGTTATTCTGATTAGATTCTTTTTGGATCTGCTCATCAATCGCTGTCGATTGCAAGCTAATTTCAGCTAACGTCGCCAAGCCAATAGCAATAATCAACGAATAAATAATTCTTGGAATGAGCCCCATCAGACTACGAAATGGCAGGCCATTTTTAAATGGGTTTCGTAATGCCCAATCTGATCCAATAATCGCCTGGTCAAGAAAAAACAACGTTAGTGCAAAAATAAAGCCCGTAATTACAGCCGCGGTAGTTCCTAAAAATAGCGATACACCATAAGAAAACAATAGAAAAGTAAAGGCAAAAGTAACCAACTGCCGAAATACCATGGCATAGGCCAGCATTCGATCATAGCGACCACATTCGGATAAAACTTCGGAGTCCGTTAAAGAAAGAAAAGAGATAAGACGAAAGAAAATTGAGTCCTTTTTTGGCTCCGACTCAAGAGCGCTCGATGATTCAGGTTCATTTGTCATGGCCGCACCTTTTAATTGATTATTATTTGGAATAATCAAGCAGATGCCCCAATTTCAATACAAACTAATTCCAAGCAAACTGCTTAGTAACTTCTTACAGTATGACAAAATTAATGTTTCCAAGTTCGCTAACTATTGTAAAGAAATGTAACTCTATGAGGTTTTTTATGATTCTGTGACCTATCACGCTTATTCAAGCATGAGCCTTTACTAAACCGAGGAAAGATTAGAAGACTCGGTATGTTCTTGATAACAGTCTCTGCCTTTATTCTTCGCTTTATACATCGCTTTATCAGCGTTATTAATAATCTGACGCAAATCCGTTGGCAAAGTTATTGAACCATAAGCAATACCAATACTGACAGTAAATTGAATGTTTTTATCGTCCACCAAAATCAAAGCGTCGCGAGTTTTACTGCAAATATTTGCGGCGATTGCCTCTGCTTCCAGTTTATCGCTGTTGGGCAAGACCACGATAAACTCTTCGCCACCGGTGCGACCTAGCATTGAACTTTTGGGAACGGCTCTTGAAACCAATTGAGCAAAATGGATTAATACTTTATCGCCAACTAGGTGACCAAACTGATCGTTAATAGACTTAAATTTATCCAAATCTAAGACTAAAACACTTACCGAAGAAATATCACCAGCTTTGATCGACTGCTGACATTCAGCGAAAATAGCCCGACGATTGAGCAAGTTAGTCAAAGGATCACGGTCTGCCAAAGATTGTAGGTCTTTCTGCAGCTTTAAATTAGTCATCAAAGCAAAAGAAATGGTAGACCAAAAAATAAAAATGATTGCTTCAGTCAACATCCAAACGGAACCAGCGGCGCCGGAAAGCAAAGAATCCGTTGGATCGTCCGAAATGGTTAAAAATACTCGAGACAAGAAGAATAGGCCATGAAAGCTGATGCCTACACCGACCACCGCTGCAATACCGCTCTTGGTCTTAAATAATGGCCATAAAATGATGAAAGCCCGCAGCATGATCACAAAGCTAAAGAAGCTGAGCATTACTACTCTTAATTGAATGTCAGGCTTCAAAACCGTCCAGTAGTAATAGCCAAGCAGCAGCAATATAACACCAATTAATTCAATTAAAACAGGTGTGGATTTAATACCTTGATACTTAGAAAACCCTCGCAGTAAGATGAAAGAGCCAACCACAATTAGCATATTTGCAAGAATGATAGAGAGCCAATCAGACCATATCCCTCTTGGCAAATATAACAACAAGCCAATCGCCCATAGCCATTGCATTAAAGCCCATTCCCTCGTGCCTCGAACATGCTTGTTCATTTGCCAATTCGCCGTCAGCATCACCGCCGCAACCACCGACAGGATGCCAGTGATAAAAACTAAAGTTGGTACATCAATTGAAAAGTTAAGAATATTCGCTCCTCTAGCCACAGCTCATTTCATCCTGAAATTCGATCTATAATACTTTCTGCAAACGATTTAAACCAGCTATTTAACTTTCAAATCCCTTCTATATAAGGCAATAACCTCGCCATTCTCTTCAAACTCTTTAATAAATTGCAAGCCTATTTTTTTCAGAAGCCGAATCGATGCTTGATTATTCGGGCTGCAAATTCCATAAATCGTTTGCATAGCATACGGATGCACTGCCACATCTACACAAGCTTTTGCCGCTTCTTGTGCATAGCCCTTTCTCCAATATTCTGGCAAAAAAGCATAGCCTATATCTGCTGAATCTAAATAATCACGCTTAAAATAGCCGCAAAGGCCAATAGATTGATTCGAATCTTTAAGCTCAACTAGCCAAGAACCGTAGCCATGTTTATGGTAAGAGTCCAAAGGACCATTCTCAATATAGGCTTGGGCATCATCTAAATTAGCCACTTTCTTATCGCCAATATTTTCCAACCAAGCGGCTGTATTCACTAGCTCAAAAATGAATTCTGCGTCTTCAAGCGTAAACTTTCGTAATCTCAATCGCTCAGTTTCGATTATCATAGCTCGTATCTAGTTGATTTTTATAGGCATACTAGGATGTAAATTCACAAATAACAATGAATTTTCACACAAAATTAGTGTCTAAATTTTGAACATTGCGAGAATGTGTTATTGATAACTTGAAGGAGTATGATATGGGTCAATTATTGTATGAATCGGATGAATTCATCCCCCTAGAGGAAACTTATCACGACCTAAAAAACTACCGTGTCGAAGATAAGGATCTGCATGTATTCGCCAAAAAGCAAGGCAAGGTGTTACGACATGGGCTTAATGCCGCCAACTTTTGGTATAAAACTAACTTAGTGAACGGTGCCATTAGAGGATTAGCCTTTGGCATAATCGGCGGCCTGTTAATAGCATGGCTATTCACAGCCACCAATTTTTTTGAAGGCAACTATGGCACGGCAGGCTTTATCCTGACCATGTTGCTAGGTATGGGCTTTGGCGCATGGCTAGGTGGTTTTCTTGGATTACAATCAAGAAACTACCAATTGCGCAAACACTATAAATTTGTGGACGAAGGCAAATATTTATTACTGATAGATGCCCATGGTAAAGACGTTAATGCAATTAAGAATTGTATTAAACACCAGCATCCACAGCTGCAATTTTTAAGTGATGAAATCGAGACTATGGTGCCTTTCGAAAAATTCCAAACCACACATTAATTTACTAGAATCAAACAAGGGCGCTAAGCGCCCTTTTGTTTTGCATAAATAATTCTACCAAGTGTTAGCTTTATTTACATAAGCCTTAATACTGTCAAATATGCTTACAATGCAAATTTGCAAAATGAGCTTTGGCTCTCAATTCCCTAAAAAAATAACTCTAAGCTATAAGTGATATTAACAACAAACTATCGGAGGGAATATGATAGTCAGCAAATTATCCATACCACTAGTTATAGCAACCATTGTTACCATGGTATTTTTCAACACGGCCAAGGGAAACGAAGATAAACGAGCAGCTATGCTACAGATTATCGAGCAACAAATTGGTATTCACCGAAATATGGGCTCTAATACTCAAGTCGAAAACTTGCAGAGCGCAAAAAACCAATTGCTGCAGTTATCATTTGAAGAGCTGCAAGCATTACCCGAAACACCTTTACTCAACAATTTTAAATCGGTCAATGATAAGTTATTACTTGAAACTCAAAATATGCTATCCAATAAAACCGCGCCAAACTTTAGTCTTAAAGCAACCACCACATTAACTCAGCCCGACTATGCCGACTTTCCATTGTGCGGTACAGCGCCCGGCGAACGATATGACGATATAGCTGTTTTTGCTTCCGAGCAGGCACTATTTGTTGCTGAAACGGTCAGAGAAGTCGCTTCTCGCGCCTGTGAGCAAGTTGCTGTTGCAGCAGGCTTTGGTGGTAACACCTCGGCCGCCTGTTTGATTAGTGATGCGGTCTATATTGCCGCTAAAGAAGCTCATAACATTTTGAGTTTCTGTGATGCGGAAGTGGATGAGGCGCAATTGGAAACAACATTCCTAAGAACCGAAGATTTGTTCAATTTAGGACATGAGATATCCGACGAATTAGCAGCCCATGACTCTGCTATAGCCTCCTTATTAGGTACTCACGACAGCGATATCAAAGATGCTATTAATCAGCATGATATCGACATTAAGTCAGATATTTTTCAGCATGATAGCGATCTCAAAGCAGCTTTATCTCAACATGATACTGAGGTCAAGGAACTGCTGAACTTGGTGCTCGGTGGCCAAGCACAAATCCTCGCTAATCAAGCAGAAATTATTGAATTATTAAAAACCCCATCAGGGCGTAGAGATGGCTGGAACAAGCAGCCTTAAAAACAACAAAAGCCAGCTCTAAGCTGGCTTTTTTATGATTTCAATTGGCATCCATATTTGCTTCCACCTTTCAAGCTTATCATCGACGATAAGCTTTTTAGGTGAGACCGTTTCCGAGCTACCCAGCAAAAGATATTCATCTAATAACTTAGCATTTAGCGAACCTATTAATCCTTTAGACTGCTTATCACTTTGGTAAGAAGCGCAAATAACATCATCGCAGTCTGGGCAAGCTAAAAAGTCAGCCTGTTTTGAGCCTTGTTGATAAGATTTTAATGGCTTTTGATTGATAATGGTTAAGTTTCCATGTGGTTCAGAAAGATAGCCGATCTTTCTTGCACTACAAAAATCACAATCACAACGGCGCTCTGCAAATATTGATAATTTGAGCATCGAGTGAAACTCCAACTTCACTTTGCCACAACTACAAGCACCGTAATATAAATTCATTGATAATTATCCTTTAACTATTAAGGTAAAACTCAAAAACTGTTACTCTTACTTATCGCTTAAATCCCAATCATCATTATGTCACAGCCCTACCCTAACAGCTATTACGCAGCCACAACCAATTACACTTTAGAGCAAAATGAACTTCCCAATAATTTGGAAGTTGAAACTTGTATTATTGGCGCAGGATATGCGGGTTTAATGACCGCTTTAGGTTTAATAGAGCGCGGACATACCAGTGTTGCTGTTATTGAGAAAAACAAAGTGGGTTTTGGCTGCTCAGGACGCAATGGTGGTTTTGTTTTTGGTGGCTACTCACTCGGCCCAAGAGCATTAATCAAGCAAGTTGGTGAGCAAAAAGCGTATGAGCTTTATCAATTTACCAAGTCAGCAGTAAACCTAATTCGCAAGCGTGTTGAGCAATATCAAATTGATTGTGATTTAGTAGATGAAGGCGTTATCTGGGCCAATTGGTTTAAAGATCAAAAGCTGCTTCATAATGAACAAGCCTTTATGCGCGATAAGATGGGGGTCGATTGGTCGTATATTTCACCTGAAGAATTAAAACAGCAAATTAATACCGAACGGTATCATGGCGGTCTATTCGAGCC
Organism: Gammaproteobacteria bacterium; assembly: GCA_013372875.1. The sequence continues at coordinate 20,932 of JABXIW010000320.1, forward strand.
AAATGCCATGCACTTTCATCCCCTTAACTATGCACTAGGAATAGCTCAAGAAATTATCAAACAAGGCGGCCAAATCTTTGAAAGTTGTGAAGTTTTGGATATTGATTATCAATCAGCTACAAAAACCATAAAAACAACTCAAGGCATTATCAAGGCCAAAAACATTGTCGTTTCAGGTGGTGGCTATTTAGGCGATGTATTTAAGCCAGTTTCTCGTTCTATATTGCCCATCGCAACCTATGTTATGGCTACAGAGCCGCTTGGAGAACGCTTAAAAGATTTTATCAATACCAATGCCGCCATTTACGATACCCGCTTCGCCTTTGATTATTATCGCCCATTAAAAGACAGCCGTATCCTGTGGGGTGGCCGTATTCATGCCAACACCAAGAAGCCAAAAGACTTAGATCATTTGCTGCAAAAAGATATGCTAAAGGTCTTCCCTGAACTCGAAAATGTAAAAGTGGAATACGACTGGCAAGGCTTTATGGCTTACGCCCGCCATCAAATGGCACAAATTGGCGAAGTCGCGCCTGGCGTTTGGTATGGCATTGGCTTTGGTGGTCACGGCGTCGCGCCGACCACCGCCGCAGGCGAAATCTTAGCCGAAGCCATTTCAGGCCAAGGTGATACCTACAAACAATTCCAACCTTGGGGGTTGCCTTGGAATGGAGGTGCTTTTGGCCCTGCCGCAGCGCAACTTAGCTACTGGTGGTATCAATTAAAGGATTGGTGGAAAGATACTGTGAAGCGATAAGCTCAAATCGATTACGCTTAAAGCTCTTTTGTTAAATCTTTCATAAACATTGGTCCACGATTAGTTTTGTCGTGAGGTAATTTTAGTTTAATAAAAATGCTGGATATTTCGGGATTGTTTGGATCATAGTTAATAATAACTGGCTTACCTATTTGATAATCTAATAAAAACCTCTCAACATCCTCTCTAGTAGCATTATTGACAAGCACTACAGCTAAATTATTACCAGTATATTCTCTACCATCAATCTGATACTTATACTCGATATAAGGCTTATACGAAGTAAAAGAACTTGAGCCCAGACCATCAGAATCAAGGCTTGAACCGGAGTGTTCTATAATTAAATCCGTCACGATTATAGTTGCTGAGGTTCTTTGCCAATGATTGTATTGTTGAGCATGGTTATTAGCAAACGTAACAAAAAGACCGAGTCCTTTTTTAATTTTTTTAGCAAAAAAATATAACACTGCTATTGAAATAATCGTCATTATCCCAAAGGTTGTTAGCATGACTATTAACTCATTTGACATAATCTACTCTTCTAATAATTAACTTTTCCACGCATGGACTTTTTACTCTGGTTCCTTTTTTTACTTTCTAAACGGCGCTTTTTAGAACCTAAGGTCGGCTTAGTAGCGATACGTTTCTTTTCGGTCTTAATGGCGTTTTCTACAAAGGTTTTTAAACGATGAATTGCATCATCACGATTTCTAGCTTGAGTTCGATGAGTTTGGGCTTTAAGAATGAACTCACCATTAGCAGTTAAACGACTGTCTTTAACTGCTAATAGCTTTTGCTTATAGAAATCAGGAATAGACGAATTCTTAATATCCCAACGTAAATGGATCGCGCTGGATACCTTATTAACATTCTGCCCACCCGCTCCTTGTGCGCGGATCGCAGAAAACTCCAGTTCTTCAGAGTTGATATAAAAATCATTATTAATTTGAACTTTCAAACTATTACTCAAAAGGTACTCGAATATTTCCTTCCATCAATATTCTTGCACTTCGGCTCATAATAACTTTTTTCGCTTTCCATTGGCCATCAACTTCTGCAACTTCTGCGCCAACTTTTAGCGCGCCTGATGGATGTCCAAACCTAACTGACTCTCTACTGCCGCCACCCGCCGCCAAATTGACTAGCGTCCCCGGGATAGCTGAAGCGGTTGCGATAGCGACTGCGGCTGTGCCCATCATGGCGTGGTGTAGTAATCCCATAGAAAGCGCTCGAACGTTTAAGTCAATATCGCTTTCAGAAATGTCTTTACCACTTGAAGATGTGTAAGATTTTGCTGGTGCCACAAAAGCAATTTTTGGTGTGTGTTGACGAGTCTTCGCTTCTTCAATATCAGTAATCAAGCCCATCTTGATAGCACCATAAGCACGGATGCGTTCAAACATTTCCAATGCTTTTGTATCGCCGTTGATATTGGTTTGTAATTCAGTGCCATTAAAAGCGCCGTCTGTGCCATTACCCTGCATATTGGGTATTTCATCAGTATTTAAGAAGATGGTTGGAATACCTGCGGCGATCATGGAGGCTTTGAAAGTACCAATACCTGGAACCTCTAAATCATCCACTAAATTGCCCGTTGGGAACATAGGTGTATCGCCTGATACTGGCTCAACGAATTCGATTGTTACTTCCGCTGCCGGAAAAGTTACGCCATCAAGCTCAAAATCACCCGTCTCTTGGACTTCACCATTGGTAATTGGCACATGAGCAATAATGGTCTTCTTGATATTGGCTTGCCAAATACGCACTACGCAAATACCATTCTCAGGAATACGCTCAGCATCGACTAAACCGCTACTAATGGCGAAAGAGCCAACCGCCGCGGTTAAGTTACCGCA
>JABXIW010000093.1 GCA_013372875.1 Gammaproteobacteria bacterium
AGCCGTTTTATGGCTTGGTCATTCATGGACAAGCAGCAAAGAAAGACTTGGATTGAGCTGAAATAATTTTATCAGTTATATTTGTTCAGCAGAATAGATAAGAAAAGCCCGCAATTTTCAGCGGGCTTTTTGATCAACGTTTGGTGACTGGTTCACAATTCAGTGCTGTTAGTGGCACAAACTGGTCTGTTTTCGCGTGGAACAGTCCGCAGGTTGTACCGCGAATCTGCAATGTGTACTGGTCAGGAAAATCGGTATAGCTACCGTCTAGTAGCACGTTATCCTTGCCTTTAACTCTGCCTTTCTCAATCAACAAGTGCGGAGACGATTCAAATACGTTGCTTGCGATTCTCGGTGCTGGCGTACCTTGAATTTGTGCAATCGCAGCTTGTACTTCCGTTACGGCCTCCGGCGTGGTTTTAGTGCTTAAGGCTTCAACAGGTTCTCGTGACATTGCTTCACACCCCAAAATCGGTAGTGTTAGTCCAAGGCAAGCACAAAGTCTTATAGCTGTTGCGCGCCTTGATCTAGTTGATCTCAACATGTATAGCCTCTGTTCTTAGTGGTGAACGGTGATCCTTAAGTGCTGGAGAGTCGCTGTTAAGTGGCATTGTGTTGAAACTCGCAGGCGACACTTGTGGACAAGTTCCTGTATCCATGTAGTTGAGTGCGGCAGATAGCATGCCCTCGGATGTATCGCCTAACGGCTTCGTTAGGTCGTCATCTACCCAACAACCTTCAACTCGATTATCTAAACCAAGGCTGCTGCTAATTTGGCTCTTAGGTGTTGGAACAAAACCGTCGGCAAAGTCGCCAAATTGTTTTTCGTTCGCAGATTTAAACTGAATGGTGTAGTACATGGTGCCACAGTTCTGCTCAGGTGCGAATCCATAAGGTTTACCCATTGTGGTTGAGCCAATTTGGATAACATTAACATCAATACCTCGCAGTGCATTCATCAGTAATTCACTTGAAGAGGCAGTACCGCCAGAGGTCAGCACATAAACTTGCTGCTTGCCTAGAGTAGGCAACACTTGGTCTGAGAACTTGCCTGCTGCCCAGTCGATGGCTACGTTAGTAAATGGGTATACATTGTCGCCATTAGGTATGGTTTTCATGATCTTATCGTTGTGAATTAGCTCACTAAAGACACGATTTTTATCCGCGCCGCTGAGCATGTATCCCACTTGAGAAGATTGCAGTACTAAACCGCCGCCGTTGTATCGTAAATCGACAACAATTTCATCAACGTGAGCTTCTGCCAATTTATTAAAGGTGTTAATGAGCGGTGTTTGTGCGCTTGGCTCGAACGAGTTGTATTGCAGGTAACCGACTTTTTTACCGTTGTGCTCGATGACTTTCGCATTACGAACCGGAGAAGTCGCAACATCTGCGGCTTTCAGTATTACTGACTTTCTGTATCCATCTACGGTTTCAAATGTAAACGAATACTCTTTATTTATTTCTGGACTAAATAGTGTGGTATTAATCGTGTTAATTTCTGCGTTGTTTGAAGTATTAACCACATCGATTGAGCCAATCTTTATTAACTTATCTCCACGAACAATACCGTTTAATGCGGCTGGAGAGTTGTCTTCCGTATAAGAAATACGAACGTCTCGAGGCTCTGTCGCTTGAATGAACGACCAATTAAATCCAAACCCAGCAAGCAATCCCGATTGTGAGGATTTCATTTCATCTTCATAAGGAATAGCGAAGTGAAAGCGATCTTTCGTTTTTCCAGTTGCAGTTGTTTCAGAAGTCACGAGTGAGTGGAAATAAGCAATGACACTGCTGTAAAAGCTTGGGTTTCTATCCGGAACTTCATCGTACCAAAGGTAGGTTTCATTGGTAAAAGCACGCAAAAAGAGTTTTTCTTGCAACGCTGAACCTGCTTTGTCTGGGTATGGCTGGTAACCCGCGTACGGATCTAAGCCCGTTCTTGGCGTTTCACATCGGTTGGCAAATTCGTTAGAGGTTTTGCTGTAATCGCCTTGTGTCCATGCCGAATTGGTTGACGTATTGATGGATGGAGAAGCGCCGTCGCCACCACCACCACCACAGCCTTGTAATAACGCTAGAGTAACTGCCGTTGCAATAGAATACTGAAATTTCATATTTGTATGTCCCTACAAGTGATGATTTTATAATTATTTAATCTGCTTATTTTTATTTCCTTAGCATTGATGAATGTATAAATTTCAATTGTTTATGCGCAAATTTATATTTAAATATTGTGATAGGTTTAACGGAAGGTAGGTTAGTGTTTTAGCAGTATATTTATATGTGGATATTTAAATGACGTGTTTTAACAGAATTTAATGTCAATTAAATGGGTTGGTTTGACCAAGTATACTGACTTGTTCAATTTATTTTAAGTCTGGAATTAATATTGGTATGTGCGATTTAATTTAAACACGTTGATTGAGCTGAGAAACATACTTTAATAAATCCCCATCAATATTGGGTAATCCGTCAGAGAAAAATATTTGTGTTCCTGGAGTGCAACGCATTAAAACGTTAGTCAACTCGCCATCTTGGTTGGAGGTATTGAGCGCATTGAATTTGACCAGCTTATTGTAAACATCATCTTCTAACTGCAATCGCTGTGCTTCGGTCAGACGAATACGACCAATACAAATACCGGGGCTGACTTCATGCGAAAGCGATTCTTTCTGAAAACGTTTACGAAATAGAGAGTCGAGATCTGAGCCTTCTTCCATCAAAAATCGGCGGCCGGAGCGATAAAACAAACCATCACCGAAATCTTCCACATAACCGAGAATCTCTGCAATGCGGAGATAAAAACGCAGGCTTGTCTCTGTTAGGTTGTACATTTCCGCAATCTTTTTCGGCTCAAGATTTCGAGATGTCACCATATAGATGAAGTCGAGGAGGTAGGGGTGTTTGAGAAAGAGTGCACTTTGTTCATCCGTCAGCATTTGTTCGTTTTCATGCTGGAGTAGGTTGGCTAAATTGGCTAGCTCGATCAGGTCAGTATTTAGGTAGTTTAGGTAGAGGAGAATTTTATCCAATCCGAGAGAGGGATTGTGAAGGTGGCGTTTAATACTCGAGAGAGGAATGCCACTTTTCTCTGATAAAGAGCTGTAACACAGCCCTTCGTCTTTTATTTTTTGTCGCAGTGCCGCCAACAGAAATTTAGGTCCAACATTCATCCGTGATTCCCCTAAGTTATCTGTTTAGTTATTTGGGCTCTGTCTTTCTAACAGCAAGTTACGAATAGCTGTACCTGCTTCTAGAATGTGTTTTTTCAGCAGATATTTTGCGCCATCAATATCTCTGTTCTGGCACATTTCAAACAAGGTCAAATGTTCTTGTTCCGCTTTTTTAATGCCTGTGGTGAATAACAACTGCATACGAATGTAGCGATCGCATTTGGTATTTAAGTTGTAAATCACATCCATGGTTTCTGGCATGTTTGCAGGTGCGTATAACGCTTTGTGGAATTCGTAGTTATAGTTACTCCATTCTTCCACTTCGTCGCCACTATTTACCACCGCTTCGAAACGTTCACGAACTTCACGAGCGCGTTCTAGATCTTCATCCGTCATGTTTTGAATCGCACGTTCCAGAATGTGGCATTCCACAACCGCACGCAGTTCAAATAGCTCATCGATTTTATCTGGAGACAGTTCAGTCACTGTCGCGCCTTTATGTGGCTCGAAACTGACTAAACCCTGCGCTTCCAATTGTACTAGTGCTTCACGCACAGGAATTCGGCTGACATTGAACTCTTTTGCTAACGCATCCTGACGTAAAGGCTGACCAGTTTTTAACTCGCCCTTCAGGATCTGAGTTCGAATTGCTTCTTCAACGAGCTGAGTACGCGTCTTAAAAACAGGTTTTTGTGACATTGAAGGCTCCCCTCAAAAATAAATATTGTATCCAATCCATTTAACTCTAGTAGTTTATTGTTTTTCCGGCTTAAGCCAACTACGAAATAAGGTTTTGAGAAGTAGAGTGAATTTAAAGGCACCAACTGGTGCCTTTTTGAACCATTTAGCTAAGTGTATGTTGCCTGCTATGATGTTTTACCGTCGATAGCGCGTTGGATGTTTAACGGGTTAGATGTTTTTAATGAATCGGGCAACAAGCTTTCTGGCAACGCTTGGTAAGCGACCGGGCGTAACCAACGGTGAATGGCCTCTGCTCCGACAGAGGTTGATGCCGCATGGGTCGACGCAGGATACGGCCCACCATGAACCATCGCATAACCAACCTCTACGCCAGTTGGCCAGCCATTGAACACCAGGCGTCCGGCAATTTCTTCCAGGCATGGAATCAACTGCTCAGCGAGTGATGAATCTGCTTCAGTCGCGTGGATGGTCGCGGTGAGCGTGCCGCTCAGTGTTTCACTTAGATCGAGTAAGTCCTCGAAGTCCTTACAGACAACAATCACTGATTGAGGGCCGAAAATCTCTTCTTCCCATTTTGGGTTTGTGCGCCAGTTTTGGCTGTCGGTGACAAACAGCGCAGAGGCGACATTTGGAGAGTCAGCCTGAGAGTAAGTCACGTTAATACCCTGATCAGCTGCTCGCTTTACGACTTCGTTCTCATAGGTTTCTCGGATACCTTGAGTGAGAAGCGTAGAAGGGGACTGTTGACGAATCAAAGCCTGAGCGGTTTCGATAAAGGCTTGTGTTTCTGGAGTATTCAACGCGAACACTACTCCCGGTTTTGTACAAAACTGGCCGCAACCCATGGTCATTGATGCGACAAACTGCTCTGCAAGTGAGGCGTTGTTTTTCATCGCTTCTGGGAGAATAAAGGTTGGGTTAATGGCACCGAGTTCTCCATAAAAAGGGATCGGCTCCGGTCTCTGTTGAGCAAGGTTGAATAAGGCGCGCCCTCCGCCAACTGAGCCTGTGAAACCAACGGCTTTAATCTTTGGATGTGTCACTAACGCTTGGCCAAGTTCACGTTTGTTACCTTGAAGCAAAGTAAAAATAGCTGAAGGCAGGTCTTCTTTGTTCAGTGCGTTTTCAATACATTCGGCGACGATTTGGCTCGTTCCCGGATGCGCGGTATGACCTTTAACAATAACCGGACAGCCAGCCGCTAGTGCAGATGCGGTATCGCCACCCGCGGCTGAGAATGCTAACGGAAAGTTCGAAGCACCAAAGACGGCGACAGGGCCAATGGCAATTTGTTGGCGACGAATGTCAGGCTTTGGTAGAGGTTGGCGTTCAGGATTTGGCGTATCGAAGATGGCTTGATGATAACTGCCAGATTTTACAACCTCTGCGAACAATCGTAGCTGGTTAGCCGTTCTGCCGACTTCTCCCTCTAAACGTGCCTGTGGAAGCGCTGTTTCTAAATGCGCACACGCGACAATATCTTCACGTCTTGCTTCTAACTCTGACGCAATAGAGCAGAGTAGGTTGGCGCGCTTTTCGTTGCTGAGTCGGCGAAAACTGCGTGCAACTTTGTCTGCTGCTTCTGCAGCTTGGTTAACTTCCATCTCTCCATGGACGGGAAACAGCGTCGTTAATCGTTCACCGGTAAAGGCGTTGGTGGCGTAAAACACCTGTGAGTTTTGCGAATTCATTGTTCTTCCTTACTGTCCTTATTTCACTTCAAATCCGTACGCGTACGGGTCTTCATCATCGACCCAAATGGTGTTGTGGCCATACACTTGTGCCCAACCTTCAATGCTCGGCAAAATCGCCGTTTGTCTGTTTACTTCGGTGATACCCTCAATACGGCCGTTAAATAGGCTGCCGATGATGCTTTCATGCACGAAATCTTCGCCTGATTTGAGTTTTCCTTTCGCGTGCCATTGCGCCATGCGTGCGCTCGTGCCGGTTCCACATGGCGATCGGTCGAGTGCTTTATCGCCATAAAAAACGGCATTGCGAGCCGTTGCGCCGTCTTGCGTTGGTTTCCCTGTCCAAAGTACATGGGAAACGCCGCAAACCGTGGGATCATTTGGATGGATGCATTCCACTGCATTAGAAACGGCGGTGCGCACTTTGGGGGAGAGCATTAAAATCTCATCAGGGGAGTAGTGTTCGAGTCCCGCATAATTTTCTTGTGGATCAACAATGACGTAGTAGTTGCCGCCATAAGCGACATCTACCGTGATTTCTCCCAAACCTTCGATTTCAACCGTGACATCTTGATGCGCAAGATAAGCTGGAACATTAAAAATCTTTACTGACGTGACCTTGTCACCTTTGGTTTGGTAGTGGACTTCTATTTGGCCGGCTGGCACGTCGAGGATCAAACGGCCTTCTTCTTTCGGCGTAATCAAACGATTTTCGATGGCGGTGGTCACGGTACCAATGGTGCCGTGTCCACACATAGGCAGGCAGCCGCTGGTTTCAATAAAAAGGATGGAAGCATCTGCATTGTCGCTGCAAGGCGGTAAAACAACGGAGCCCGACATCATTGAATGGCCACGCGGTTCAAACATCAGTGCTTGTCGAATCCAATCATAATGCTCTAAGAAATACTGACGCTTTTCACTCATCGTGTTGCCCTCAAGTGGTGGAACACCACCAGCCACCAATCTCACTGGGTTTCCACAGGTATGGGCATCGATACAGAAAAAGGTTCCTTGTCTCATTTTTCTCTCCTTGCTGAAGAAATGGGTTGAATCGAATGAGCTTGATGTTATCGTAATGTAAAATATATTGTATACAATCTACTTTTTCAAATGTGACTTGGAGCATATTCATGTTGGGTAAGGAAGAACTCAGAAATCAAAGCATCGCGGTTATAGGGGCGGGAATCATCGGTTTGTCGATTGGCTTAAAACTGCAACAGCAGGGGTATCGCGTCACCATTTTTGATCCGAATGGAGTGGGCAACGGTTGCTCGAAAGGAAATGCCGGCCACATCGCAACCGAGCAAGTTTTTCCTCTTGCCACGCCGGCCTTGATCCCTCAATTACCTAAGATGTTATTGAGTTCGACAAGTCCAGTTTCTATTCGTTGGCAAGACTTGCCCAATACCGTCGGTTGGATGATACGTTTTTTATTGAAAGCGAAACCTTCAGCGGCAGAAGCTTCCACGCAGGCGATAACAAGCCTTAACACGCGAGCCGTTCAGAGTTGGAATCTGCTATTAGATTCGATCGGAAAAAGTGGGCTGATTAAGATGGATGGTTCACTGTTGACGTTTGAAAGTGAAAGCTTGTTTGAAGGTTATCAAAGTACGCTTGATGCGTTAGCGGAACAAGGTGTTCGGTACGATCTTTGGACGCAAAACGAAATCCGACGTCGGCTTCCTGAACTCAGCAAAAAGGTTCGGTTTGGCGTCTTTTTTCCAGAAACAGGACATACAATAAACCCTTATGCACTCTGCGTTGAGCTAAGTAATGCATTTGAAAAATTCGGGGGGGAACTTGTCCATGAAGAAGTAGACGCAGTAAGTAAAAACGGCGATGTCTTGGTCAATACTCAGCGAATGTCTTTTGACAAAATTGTGGTCGCAGCGGGTGTTCATTCTAAAGCTTTGGTTCGCCAGTTAACCGGTGTGAATGTCCCGATACAAGCTGAGCGAGGCTACCATCTCATGATGAATGACAAGCGTGAGTCATTGCCGTTTCCTATCAGTTCTGCCGACAGAAAGTTCATTATGACGCCCATGTCTGAAGGCTTACGTTTGGCGGGAACGGTCGAGTATGCCGATGTGAAATCGCCACCAAACATGAAGCGCGCAGAGATGTTGTATCAGCAGGGGAACGCTATGTTTGAGTCCGGTTTAAATCCGTTAAAACAACAGGAAAAGTGGATGGGAAATCGACCTTCAACAATCGACTCGTTGCCAGTAATCGACCAGTGTTTTAATGGCAAGATATTGCTGGCATTTGGTCATCAGCACTTGGGATTGACTCAAGCGGCGATCACTGCAGACCTAATCTCTGAGCTCGTTGCAGATAAGCCAACATCGGTGAATATTGCGCCGTTCACACTACAACGATTTGCCTAAAAAATTTTAAAATTAAATATTGTATAAAATATATTTAATGCTAATGTTAACGAAAATTTAACAAAAAAGTGGTATCCAACAGCCGTAACGGATACCTCCAGAAAAACAACCAAAGGAGTAAACCATGTCACGAATGACGAAAACACCACTGGTGATGTTGATTTCGGGAATGCTGTTGGGTACCTCGGCATACGCTGAAGATAAACTAACGGTCGTCTCATGGGGTGGCGCGTTCACCAAAAGCCAAGTAGAGGCTTACCATAAACCATTCATCCAAAAGACTGGTGTTGAGATCGTATCGGAGGATTTCAGTGGCGGTTTGGCGGAGATTAAAGCGCAAGTAGAAGCAAACAACGTGCGTTGGGATTTGGTCTCGCTGGATAAACCAGACATTGTTCGAGGCTGCGCGGAAGGGCTTTTGGAACCCGTCAACCCCAGTATTCTGCCTCCCGGCGCTGACGGGACACCAGCAAAAGAGGATTTTATCGATGGGGCGATCCACGAGTGTGCGATTAACACCATCGTCGTATCGACCGTCTTAGCGGTGAACGAGGATGCTTTCAAAGGCAAAACGGCTCCAACCAAGTTGACAGACCTTTTTGATTTAACAAACTTTCCCGGTCGACGAGCACTACAAAAGCAACCTCAAGGTAACCTTGAATGGGCATTGTTGGCCGATGGCGTTAAACCTGACGAAGTTTACCGCCTACTAGAAACTGAAGAGGGGCGAGCACGCGCCTTTGCCAAACTCGACACCATCAAACCGCAAGTGCTTTGGTGGACGACAGGTGCGCAGCCACCACAAATGTTGGCAGATAAAGAAGTGGTAATCGCGTCTGCTTTCAATGGCCGGATACACAACGCGCGTAAAGATGAAGGCCAACCATTTCGCATCATTTGGGATCACCAAATGGGTTACATGAACGGCTGGGCTATTCCTAAAGGAAGCGCGAATACCAAACTTGCCCTCGATTTCATTGCTTTTTCTTCGGGTACTAAGCCTTTGGCAGATCAAGCTAAATACGTCGCGTATGGCCCAACTCGTAAGTCTTCTTCCGCAGAAGTAAGCCCAGAGATTCTGGCGAACCTGCCGACTGCGCCTCAGAACTTTAAAACGGCGTTTTTGATTAACGACGAATGGTGGTCTGATTATGCCGATGAGTTGAATGAAGAGTTCAATACTTGGCTGCTTAATTAGGCGTTAACTGTAGGGGTTTATTTATCGATTGATGAGTTAAACCCCAAATTGGAACTCAACGTACCTATTTTGGAGAAGTGATGAAAGTCATCGATGCACAACAAGTCGCGCAAAGTTTGAGTATGCACTCTTTGATTGAAACCATGCGAGACATCTATGCACAGCCTGCCACGATTCCGCAGCGCAGAGTGATGTCATTAGAAGAGGGAAAGTATGAAGCTTTTGCTTTACTGCCTGCATGGAACCAAGAACTGATTGCCGTTAAGGCATTTACTTACTTTCCTGAGAATCCCCTGCAAGGTAAAGATACTTTGGCATCTAAGTTGTTGGTCTTCAAACGCGGAGATGGTGAACCTATCGCGCTGGTGGACGGTAAAGTCTTAACTTTTTGGCGTACAGCTGCCGCATCTGCTTTAGCCGCCGATTACTTAGCGCGCAAAAATGCCTCCCGCTTGTTGATTTGTGGTACTGGCAACTTAGCCCCTTATTTTGCGTGGGCTTACGCAGCGATTCGACCACTCAAACAAGTTTATGTTTGGGGACGAAACCCAGAAAAGGCTGCCTCAACGGTGGATCAGATTCTGTCTTCCTCTGAATATCAATCACTGCCAGAAGAGCGCCAGTTCTCTGTGTCTGTGGTCGAAAACGTTGAGCAAGTGATTGATCAAGTCGACATCATCAGTTGCATTACTGCGTCTGCTCAGCCTTTATTTAATGGCTTTGATGTGCAGCCGGGAACACACATTGATCTGGTCGGCAATCACGACTTAGACAAGCGTGAATGCGATTCTGTCTCGGTGCAAAGAGCGAATGTGTATGTCGACAGTCGCATTAATGTGTTGGCGGAAGCGGGAGATTTGCTGATCCCAATACAAGAGGGGGTATTCACACCTGAAGACATTTATGGGGAGTTGCCTGAGCTTTGCGCTCAGCAAGTGCAAGGGCGTCAAAGTGACGAGGTGATTACCTTATATAAATCGGTTGGCAGTGCCTTGGCTGATTTAGCCGCAGTAAAAGCGGTGTTGTTAAAACATGGCGTTGAAAGCCAAATTTGAGCATTTTCGCTCGTCTTTATAAATTGCATACAATATACATAAAGGAAGGGAAGTTCATGAAAGTAGATTGGAAAGGTGTTTATCCGGCGGTCAGTACGCAGTTTCGTCAAGATCAGTCCATTGACCTAGACGCAACACAAACCGTTATCGATAACCAAATTAAAGATGGTGTGAACGGCATTATTTGCCTTGGTACGGTAGGTGAGAACTGCGCGCTATATCCGGAAGAAAAGCGTCAGGTGCTACAAGCTGCCAAAGAAGTGGTTAATGGTCGTGTTCCTCTTATTGCTGGTACGGCAGAGTCAATTACCACAGCGGCTATCGATTACATGCAAGACGCGCACAAAATTGGTATCGACGGGTGTATGGTGATGCCTGCGATGGTCTACCGCACGTCTGAAAGCGAAACATATGATTACTACCGCACGCTGGCAGAAGCGACACCAGAGATGCCTATCATGATTTACAACAACCCTGTTGCGTACGGCGTCGATGTAAATCTCGATATCATGGCGAAGCTGGCTGAGTTTGACAGCATTGTTGCAATCAAAGAGTCGACTACCGACACGCGTCGTATCACTGAACTTTACAACAAGTTCGATGATCGCTTTATCGTGTTCAGTGGTGTTGATGACATTGCGCTTGAGTCGCTGATGTTAGGAGCGACAGGCTGGATTTCTGGCTTAACCAATGCGTTCCCAGAAGAATCAGTTGCAATTTACAAGCTGGCTAGTCAAGGCCGTTATGCAGAAGCGTTAGAGATTTACCGTTGGTTCTTACCGCTGCTGCGTCTCGACACCATTCCTACGCTGGTTCAGTGCATTAAGCTTGCTGAACAAGTGTGTGGCCGTGGTTCAGAGCAAGTTCGTGCACCGCGCCAACTGCTTAAAGGTGAGGAGCGTCAACAAGTGATCCAGATAGTGGAGCACGCGCTTGCTACCCGCTTAGACCTATCAAAATACAATCTGTAATTGAGCTAGTGAGTAGGGCGCTTTGTGGCGCTCTACTTATTTTCGCTATACAAAAATGAACGGAGGGATGCCATGAGCACAGCAAACAAGGATTATGTGAGCTTTCAACATGTTAAGAAAACCTACGACGGTGCAAACTTGGTGGTTAAAGACTTCAACTTAGACATCGCACCCGGAGAGTTTGTCACCATGTTGGGGCCTTCTGGATCAGGCAAAACAACGTGTCTGATGATGCTGGCGGGTTTTGAAACGGCAACAGGCGGAGAGATTTACATTGATGGCGTTCCGGTAAACAATCTCGCGCCACATAAACGCGACATCGGAATGGTATTTCAAAACTACGCGCTGTTTCCTCACATGACGATTGCGGAGAACCTCGCTTTTCCTCTAAAAGTGCGCAAGCTCGATAATCAAACCATTCAAAATAAAGTACAGAGCGCACTGGACATGGTCGAGTTGGGACACGTTGCCAGTCGTTACCCAAAGCAGTTATCTGGCGGGCAGCAACAACGTGTCGCGTTGGCAAGGGCACTTGTGTTTGAACCGAAACTCGTCCTGATGGATGAGCCTTTGGGCGCGTTGGACAAACAACTTCGAGAGCAAATGCAGATGGAGATTAAACACCTGCACGAAAAGCTCGGTATTACGATTTTGTATGTCACGCATGACCAAGATGAAGCGCTCACTATGTCTGACCGAATCGCAGTTTTTAATCAAGGCGAAGTGCAGCAACTTGCCCCGCCAACGGAGCTGTATGAATCTCCGAGTAACGCGTTTGTCGCTCAGTTTATTGGTGAAAATAATCAGCTTTCTGGTGTGGTAAAAGAGTGGCAATCAGAGCGATGCCAAGTCCAGGTCGGCCCCGCTCACTTCGTTGCCAAACCGGTTCGAGTGACCCAAAACAGCGAGCGCACCACCTTGTCTATTCGACCAGAGAAAATTTCCATCCAGCCTGATGACGAGTCTTGTGATAACCAAATTGAAGGCGTGCTGCGTGAGCTAATTTATCACGGTGATCATTATCGGTTAGTGGTCGACGTTGAACTGGTTGGTCAGTTTGTCGTGAAAGTGCCGAACGACAACCGAACGCATCTGAACCTTATTCCGGGAACGGTTTGTCGAATTGGGTGGCAAAGTACAGATTGCCATGCGCTAGATGCGATTCAACCAGAAACCGAAGAGGTGGCGGCATGAGTCGAGAGCTAACCTCGTTAGATTCGGTGCTGGAAATCGAACGACATGTGAATCACCAACAGAGCGATCTCAGAGCCCAACTGCAAAAAGCGGAGCGCAATAAAAACCTACGCTCAATCATGCTGACGTTGCCGTTGGTGTGCTTTATTTTGCTCACATTTGCGTTTCCTATTTTAGAAATGCTTTATCGCAGTGTCGACAACCGAGATATTCCGCAGGCCTTGCCGAAAACAATCCAAGCGTTAGCGCATTGGGATTATCAAGGATTGCCAGATTCCAAAGTGGTAGAGGCATTTTCGGTTGAGCTGCTGGCACTGTATGAGACCAAAGCACTGCCTAAAATCGCCAATCGCATGAACATAGAAGTCTCTGGCATGCGCAGCTTGATGATGAAAACGGGACGAAAATTGTCTCGTTTAGAAGTGCTTCCTACGTCAATAAATGAACTGAGTAGGCTCGATAAACGCTGGACGGATGCAAAACATTGGGTTGCTTTTAAGAACCTGAGCGGTGCGATAACCGTCAACCATTACCTTGCGGCATTGGATATGCAGGTGAACGAAATGGGCGAGATTGAAGCGCAACCAGAAAAACGGCAGATCTACGTTGACCTTTTCTTTAAAACCTTTTGGATGTCGATCTTAATTACCGTGATTTGTTTGTTGATGGCTTATCCCGTGGCGTATCTGTTAGCAAACTTGCCAGACAAACGCGCCAACTTGCTGTTGATTGTGGTGCTACTGCCTTTTTGGACGTCACTATTGGTCCGTACGGCCTCTTGGATTGTGTTGTTGCAAAATCAGGGGGTGATTAATGATTTACTGATTTGGTCTGGTTTAACGTCTGAGCGAATTCAGATGATACACAATACCTTTGGTACGGTTGTTTCTATGGTACACATCTTATTGCCTTTTATGATTCTGCCGCTCTACAGTGTAATGAAAGGCATCAGTCCAACGTATTTCCGCGCCGCTCGTTCCTTAGGGGCGTCCCCTCTTGTTGCATTCGTCAAAGTCTACATGCCGCTTACTTTACCGGGTATTGGCGCTGGAGCGTTGCTCACGTTCATTCTTTCGATTGGTTTTTACATTACGCCGGCACTCGTGGGCGGAAGGAGTGGGCAAATGATCTCCAATATGATTGCGTACCACATGCAAACCTCGCTCAACTGGGGAATGGCGGGCGCGTTAGGTGGGCTGCTTTTGTTTGTCGTGCTCGCGCTGTTTTATGTGTTTAACCGTGTGGTTGGCATAAATAACATTAAGGTAGGAGGATAACCATGGCACTACCAAACTACGCTTCAAAAAGTGAGAGAATGGTTTACGCAGGCTACTTGGTATTTTGTGGACTGGTGCTGTTCTTTCTCATTGCGCCTATTCTGACAATCATCCCCTTGTCGTTTAATGCCACCCCTTATTTTACGTTTACAGAAGGTATGCTGAACTTGGACGCAGACGCCTATTCTGTACGCTGGTATCAAGAAATGTTCACCAATGAGCAGTGGTTATTGGCACTCAAAAACAGCACGTTTATTGCGCTCATGGCTACCTTGATCGCGACGGGTTTGGGTACGTTAGCGGCATTGGGACTAGCCAACAGCAATTTGCCGTTTAGAAATGCCATTATGGCGTTGCTGATCTCTCCAATGATTGTGCCTGTGATTATTTCTGCCGCTGCGATGTATTTTTTCTACACTCGGTTGGGTTTATCTCAGACTTATTTTGGCATTATCTTAGCGCATGCCGCGCTAGGTACGCCTTTTGTCGTGATCACAGTGAGCGCGACGCTGAGTGGTTTTGATCAAAGCCTCGTCAAAGCGGCGGCCAGTTTGGGAGCAAATCCGGTTTATACCTTTAGGCACGTGACTTTTCCGTTGATCCGTCCCGGCATGATTTCCGGTGGATTGTTTGCGTTTGGCACGTCGTTTGATGAAGTGGTCGTGGCGTTGTTTTTAACAGGCGCAGAACAAAAAACCGTCCCAAGGCAGATGTGGTCAGGGATCCGAGAACAAATCAGCCCGACAATTTTGGCTGTTGCAACCTTGCTGATTTTTATGTCCGTGTGTTTGCTCGTGACGTTGGAGATCTTACGCAGACGCAATGTCCGTATTCGTGGGATTCTAGAATAAATAAGCCTTTTTCGGTTGCTCAGAGCTTTCTCGTCCAGGAGTTACTCACCCTTTGACCGAACGCGCCTCCTTGTGGGCGCTTTTTTACGTCTGCGGCTCGATAGGGGGGCTATTTGATTTGTTGAATTTCTATTCCCGCTTGCTCAAAGCGGGCGAATACAGGCCTGTGATGCTGCTGATACCAGCTCGCTGGCATGTTAGGTTTAAGCTGTAGCTTCTCCTGTTTGCTAATCACCACATAGTGCAAAAACGCGTTAAGCGTAGCCGTCATCACATCACACGTCATCTCTCCATCTTTACTGATGGCTTTGAGCAAACCAACCACGGTTTCTTCAGGAACTAAAGGCTCAATAACCGCCTGTTTACGAGTTTTAAGGCTGATAGAGGCTGGCAACACATCACGGGCGGTTTCCCAACAAACCTTGTTGTTTTTATTTACTAAATTGTTTTTATAGCAGTAGTAACTGAATAAAAAACGGGACACGTTTTGCCAGCGTTGCGTTTGGATTTCTAACCACAGGTGCTGAAGTTCGATATCGGCATCGGTCATAGATTTCATTCTAAATATGTTGGGAGAGCGATAGTGTAGCTTGGTTTTTTCATAACGCCAAAATCCTTCGTTGTGGCGTCTTTAAGTGCTAGTTCATCAAAGTCTATTGAGCAAATCGATTTTAATAAAGTTCGTAGTGTGGCGAATTGGGTACTAAAAAGTGATACCGCTAAATTTGTTTGTTAATGAATTGTTTATTTTAAAGCTCAATCAGATTTATATGAGGATGCTCTTTGTTGTGAAAAGAGCACGAAGTGATGTCACGTGGTATCGGCATTTAAGGAACACATTATATAGAAGAACAAAGATGGAACTGAAAACCCTCAGCGTCGCGATTGCGGCAACCTTGAGCAGCACTGCTGCGTTCGCAATGAGCGAGCCAGTAGCGCAAGTCACAGAGAAAGTTGAACATCATCAGCACGAACACGGTGTAGAAACGGTGCAGCCTGAGTATGCACCGACAGAATTGTTACCACAGCTACCGAAACAGACGTTACGCACGCGGGCTACCCAATCGGGTGAAGCGGCAAGCGTGGTTTGTGACGTAGAATCGTTCACAACCACCAACAGCAACGACTTGATCAGCGCGATAAAAACTCAAGGTGCAAGTTGCATCAACGAGCTGTTCTCTGCTCAAAGCCGAGTGCAAGAAGCGGCGTTTGATTCTGACCACATGTACAACGTGGCAAAGCATACGGTGACTTTGGCGAAAGCCTATACTGGCGGCGGTAGTAATGAGCTTGAAGCCTTGTACTTGTATTTGCGCGCTGGCTATTACGCCGAGTTTTACAACAACAATATCTCGTTTGTTTCTTGGGTCACGCCCGCAGTGCAAGAGGCGGTAGACGCGTTTGTAAACAACGCTAATTTTTACGAAAACAGCGACCCACACGGCAAGGTATTAAGTGAAGTGATCATCACGATGGACAGTGCGGGGTTGCAACACGCTTATTTACCGCAAGTGACGGAGTGGCTGACACGCTGGAATAACCAATACGCTCAAAACTGGTACATGCGCAACGCGGTGAATGGGGTGTTCACCATCTTATTCGGCGGTCAGTGGAACGACCAATATTTGCAAACCATCGGTAACCAAACCGAACTTGCAAAAGCATTGGGTGACTTTGCGTTGAGAGAGTCCTCGATAGGAGCGAGTGACGAGTTTATGGTGGCAAATGCGGGTCGCGAATTGGGGCGTCTGACCAAATATTCAGGCAGTGCCGCCACAACGGTGAGTAGCAAGTTAAAAGATATTTTTGCTCGCTACGAGATGTACGGAAAAGGGGATGCCGTTTGGCTTGCTGCTGCGGATACGGTCTCGTACTACGCCGAATGCAGCGAGTATGGAATTTGTGATTTCGAAACCAAGCTCAAAGGTTTGGTGTTATCGCAAACCTACACTTGTAGCCCAACCATCCGTATTCTGTCGCAAAATATGACGCAAGAGCAGCATGTGGCCGCTTGTAGCAAAATGGGTTACGAAGAAGGGTATTTTCATCAATCTTTGGAAACAGGCGAGCAGCCAGTCGCTGATGATCATAATACACAGCTTCAAGTGAATATTTTTGATTCCAGTGACGACTACGGAAAATACGCGGGGCCAATCTTTGACATCAGTACCAACAACGGCGGCATGTACCTTGAGGGTGAACCGTCCAAGCCGGGCAATATTCCTAACTTTGTCGCTTATGAAGCGTCTTATGCGAACCCTGACCATTTTGTTTGGAACTTAGAACATGAATACGTGCATTACCTAGATGGCCGATTCGACCTTTATGGCGGTTTTGGTCATCCAACTGAAAAGGTAGTGTGGTGGAGTGAAGGCATTGCAGAATACATCGCAAACGAAAAAGACAATCAAGCGGCGTTAGATACGATTCGAGACGGCTCAACTTACACCTTGAGCGAGGTTTTTGAAACCACATACGATGGCTTTGATGTTGACCGAATTTATCGCTGGGGCTATCTGGCCGTTCGATTTATGTTTGAGCGACATAAAGATGATGTAAACCAAATGCTGGTGGAAACACGCCAAGGTAATTGGAGCAATTACAAGGCGACCATCAATCAATGGGCAAACCTATACCAGAGCGAGTTTGAACAGTGGCAACAGTCATTGGTTTCAGGTGGCGCTCCTAATGCAGTAATAACCGCAAACAATGAGGGAAAAGTCGGTGAAAGCATTACATTCAGCAGTGAGAATAGTACGGATACAGACGGGCAAATCGTCAGTGTGTTGTGGGACTTCGGTGATGGCACGGCCAGCACACAAACCCAGCCGACGCACCAATATGGGAGTGAAGGTCAGTACACGGTCAGTTTAACAGTGACAGATAATGACGGTTTGACAGCTACCGCGACCCACGATGTGACGGTTTCGGCGACTGGCGGTAGTAGTACGTTTCCGCAAGATTGCGCGGTACAAAGCAAAGTGAGTGGTGGTCGTTTAAATGCTGGAGAGCCTGTCTGTTTGTCAAATCAGCAAACCATTTGGCTGAGTGTGCCGGCAGTTAATGAACATGCGAATATTGCTATCTCAACTGGCAATGGCACGGGTGACCTCAAAATTGAATACAGCAATCTAGGCTGGCCAGATGGTTCAAACCTACATGGTTGGTCAGACAATGCTGGTAACAAAGAGTGCATAACCGTTTCAAACCAAGCCAATTATTGGGGCTACATAAAAGTCTCTGGCAGTTTTGAAAATGCCGCGATTATTGTAGATTTTGACGCGGAAGCTTGCCGAGAGTAACGCGCATTTTGACACAAATAAACGCCCTGTCATATTGGCAGGGCGTTTTTGTATCTGGTCATCGGCGGAGCGTATTTAGTGCTTTCTGTGACGACTAATGAGTGTTAATCATATTTATTTGTGCAAAGAAAAGCTTTCAGCAACAAGAAGAGGTGCGCACATAGGCGGATAAAAAAGCCAGCCCGAAGGCTGGCAATCAAACAGGGAGTTTGAAATGAAAATGAAATCGGGAGATAGGGCAGTTTGTCTAAAGCTCTACAAACTGAGTTGCGCGCTGAAGCCAAGCTTTGTCGTGCTCATCAAGCGATGGGCTGAGTGCTTGGTAGACGCGAGAATGGTATTGATTTAGCCAGTTAATTTCATCATGGCTTAGCAAAGAGACATCAAGCATGTTCGTGGCGATTGGTGCCAGCGTAATGGTCTCGAAGCAATAAAAAATACCGAACTCATTTTGCTCGACTTCAACCACTTTCATGATGTTTTCGATCCGAACACCGTATTCACCTTCACGGTAAACACCGGGTTCATTGGTGATCACCATGCCAGGTTTTAGCTCAACTTCGCGGTGGCTTTGCGAGAAGTTTTGTGGCCCTTCATGGACATTCAAACAAATACCCACACCATGCCCTGTACCGCATTTGTAATCAATACCATGTTGCCACAGCACACCTCGCGCCATGATGTCGAGATTGGCACCCGTAGAGCCTTTCATAAATCGAGTCTGAGTCAGTCGGATGACCGCTTTCAGCACTAACGTGTAGTCTTTGCGCTGCTTAATGGTCGGTGACCCGAAGTGGAAAGTACGGGTGATGTCTGTTGTGCCGCCAAGGTATTGGCCGCCTGAATCTACAAGGAAGAAATTGCTTTCATTGACAACGGCATTGCTTTCTTCATCGGCGGCGTAGTGCATTTTCGCGCCATGTACGGCGAAGCCTGCAATCGTGCGGAAACTGTCGCTCACATAATGGCGGGTTTGACGGCGATAGCTTTTCAATTGAGCCTCGGCTGACAGCTCAGTAACAAGCCCGCTTGGGACTTGGTCTTCTAACCAGCTCATGAACTTCACGACGGCCACACCATCGTCCGTCAATGACTGTTCGAGATTGGCTAACTCGGTCTGATTTTTGATGGCTTTCATGTCGGTGACGGGGCAAGCCATTGGCTTTAGTGAAAGGTTCTGCTCAATGGAGTTAACCAACAAGCTGTCGGTATAAACCGGGCTAAAAGCAAGCGACAAGCCTTCACATTGCTGATTCAAATACTGGCTGACGTACTCGTAGTGACGAACGCTCACACCTTGCGCAGTCAGCTTCTTCTCTATCTCGGCTGGTAACTTTTGTTTATCGATGAACGCCGTTGCGCGGTCTCGTTCGACGATAAGATAGGACTCTGAAACCGGGCAGTAAAGCGTGTCACCGCCACGAATATTCAGTGTCCACATCACATCGTCAAGGGTTGAAACCAATAAACAGTCCGCATGGTTTTCATTGAGCCATTTACGAATATCTGCGAGTTTTTGTTTGGTTTCTACACCAGAAAACGCAACCGGATGGTCAAAAATTTCTGCGCTCGGTCTGCTCGGGCGGTCAGTCCAAATTGGCGTGATCAGATCGAGGTCGAGAACAATCTCGATGTTCTTTGGCTCAAGCGCTTGTTTAAGCTCTTGGTAAAATGCGTAGCTGATCGAGCGCCCATCCACGGCAATCGCACTGTTTTCGTCGAGGGTATTCGCAAGCCATTTAGGAATGGTGGGGGTTTCCGGCTGACGCGCTTTGAAAAGGTCTAACCCTGTTCCATGCAATTGTTCTTCTGCTTGAATGTAGTAGCGACCATCTGTCCATAATCCACCGCCTTGTTGAGTTATGACGACATTACCAGCCGAGCCAGTAAAGCCAGAAATCCACGTGCGTCCAGCCCAATGGTCAGCGGAATACTCACTATTGTGGGGATCATTGTTTGTGACGATGTAGGCCGAAACCTTGTAGTTTGCCATTGCGTCGCGTAGCGATGAAAGGCGTTGGTTAACCGAGTTTGTTGTATTCATGAAAACGTCCTAAATCATGTTTGAACAGTAAATATGATGTTGCTCAGTGCCTGTTTTTACAGGGCTTTGCTGCCCACATAGTTCCGTAGCTTCTGGGCATCGGGTTCTAAAAACACAACCGCTTGGTGGGTTGAGCGGAGAGGGGAGGTCTCCGGGCAACAATTGGATGTCGCGGTTGCGTGCAAGTTGCGGATTGGCAATCGGTACCGCAGAAAGCAATGCTTTTGTGTAGGGATGCTGAGCATCGTCGAACACTTGGTCGTAGCGTCCCACTTCCATTGGTTTGCCAAGGTACATCACCATCACTCGGTCGCTGATATGGCGCACAACGCTTAGGTCATGAGCGATCATCACCAGTGTCAGTCCCATTTCTTGTTTAAGGTCGTCGAGCAAATTAATGACCTGCGCTTGAACCGAGACATCCAATGCGCTGACGGGTTCATCACACACCACCAAGTCCGGATTGAGGATTAAGGCTCGCGCGATGCCAACACGTTGGCACTGACCGCCAGAAAACTCATGCGGATATCGGTTACGTTGGCTTGCCAACAGACCCACTTTGTCCATCATCTCAATGACGCGTTTTTCGACTTCGGCGCGTTTAAGTTGAGGCTGGTGTGTGAGTAACGGCTCTGCGATACATTCTGAAATCGTCAATCTCGGATTGAGGCTCGCCGATGGGTCTTGGAATATCATCTGAAATTCTTGGCGACGACGTGCTAACTTGTTTTTGCTGAAGCCACGCATGTCTTCACCTTTCCAAGTGAGCTTACCGTGCGTGGGTTCAACTAAGCGCAGCAGAGCACGTGCTAAGGTGGATTTTCCGCAGCCTGATTCGCCAACAATGCCGAGCGTTTCGCCTCGATAAACATCCAAATCGATGCCGTTGACGGCTTGTACGATCTTTCTTCGGCTCGGAATGAGGTGTCGCGAAACAGGAAAATGCACTTGCAGGTCGCGAGCGGACAATAACACTTCTTTCTGATTCATAACGTTTCCTTAAGCCGACTTGTGGATGAGTGAAATGCTGCTTTGGGCTTTGACATGGCAGGCGATGGATTGACGACCATTGAGCGGCATAAACTTCGGCGTTTCGGCTTGGCAGCGAGCGAGTCGGTAATCACAGCGATCTCTAAACGGGCAGCCTTGGTGGTTAATTAAGGCGCTCGGTGGATTGCCAGGGATAGTTGGCAAACGAGGCATGTCTTCGGTGATCGAAGGAATTGCTCTCAGTAAGCCTTGGGTATAAGGGTGTGCGGGCTGAGCAAAGAGGGTGTCCGTATCTGCTTGTTCCATTTTTTGTCCGCCGTACATCACCAACACGCGGTCACACATTTCGGCAACAACGCCCATGTCGTGCGTGATCAGCAATATCGCGGTATTGAACTCTTTTTGTAACTCACGTAACAGAGTCAAAATTTGGGCTTGTACGGTTACGTCCAATGCGGTGGTTGGCTCATCAGCGATGAGCAGCTCTGGTTTACACAGGAGCGCCATGGCAATCATCACACGTTGGCGCATGCCACCAGACAGCTCGTGCGGGTATTGATTCAGGCGAGTGTCCAGCGATGGGATTCGCACCGCATCTAACATGTGTATTGATTCCGCGATGGCTTGCTTGCGACTCATGCCTTTGTGCACCATCAACACTTCGCTTAGCTGTTTACCTATCTTCATAAATGGATTCAGAGAGGTCATGGGATCTTGGAAGATCATGCCGATTTTCTCTGCGCGAATACGGTTGAGCTGTTTCTTGGACATTGAGAGTAAGTTCTCGCCATGAAATAAGGCTTCACCTGAGACATTACCGTTGTCAGCGGTGAGCCCCATCAGCGCAAATACCGATTGGCTTTTACCAGAGCCTGATTCACCCACAATGCCGAGCGTTTCTCCTGCTTTAATAGAGTAGGAAAGGTTACTGACCGCTTGGACTTGTCCGTCTGGCGTATCGAAGCGCACGTTCATGTTTTCAATAGATAGCATGGAGTTGTCCTTATCGATCTTTTGGGTCAAGAGCGTCGCGTAAGCCATCGCCGATGAAGTTGAAACAGAATAGGGTTGTGACCAAGAACAGGGATGGAAAAAGCAGCATCCACAAGGCAACGTCAATGGTTTTTGCACCTTCGGAAATCAGTATTCCCCAACTGGTGTCTGGCGGTTGAACACCTAAGCCTAAAAAGCTCAAGAAGGATTCAAACATGATGAAACCGGGCACCATGAGCGATGAATAGACCATTACAATTCCCAATACGTTTGGCAGCACGTGACGACGAACGATGGTGAACTTTGACACGCCAATGGAATGTGCCGCTTCGATGAACTCGCGCTTTTTAATCCCGAAGGTCACGCCGCGTACCACGCGAGCGATTCCCAGCCATGACACCATGCCAATTACGATAAAAATCAGGTAGATGTTGTTGCCAAAGAGGGTGACGAAAAGGATGACCATGAACATAAATGGTACTGAATCCAACACTTCGATGATGCGCATCATCACGCTATCTACAACGCCGCCTAGGTAGCCTGAAATGCTGCCCCAAATCGTTCCGATAACGACGGCGACTAACGCGCCCACGAAGCCAACTAAAATTGAAAGGCGACCGCCTTGCATGGTGCGGGCAAACAGGTCTTGGCCGAGATCGTCGGTACCAAAGTAATGGCCGCTGCTAAGTGATGGCTTTCCTAGTTCGTATGGGTCGGCGAGTACGTCCCAATCAATCTCATCGTGTCCAAAGGCCGCAATCGAGGGGCCAAACGTGATGCACAAAGTGATGAGCGTGAGCACATAAACCGATGTCATCGCGGCGCGGTTTTTTCGAAAACGAGCCCAGGCGTCTTGCCACAAACTACGACCTTCCACCGCTTCGATATTGTCTACGACTTGGTCTTGTAAGGATTGAGTATCCAGTTTCTTAATCGATAACATGTTTGACTCCTAAACTCGGATACGTGGGTCGATCACCGTGTACAACAAATCGACCACAAGATTAAAGAAGATGGTGAGTGAGGCGACAATTAAGGTGATGCCCATGACTAAGCCGTAGTCGCGATTCAGTGCACCAGAGACAAAGTGCTGGCCCATACCACCAGTGCCGAAAAAGATGTCGATGATGACAGAGCCCGTCACGACAGAGACAAACGCTGGCCCGAGCATGGCGACGACGGGGATCAATGACGGACGCAGTGCATGGTGGAACAAAATGTAGGCGGTCGATAATCCCTTCGCTTTTGCGGTGCGAATGTAAGGCTGATTGAGGGTTTCAATCATCGCGCCGCGCATGACACGCGCGATGCTAGCGACTGATCCAATGGCCAGACTTAATACCGGCAAAACAAGAAAAGCCAATTGCCCACCTTCCCAGCCACCAGCGGGGAGCCAACCAAGCTGAATCGCAAAAATGGTGACAAGCACGGGAGCCAAAACAAAAGCAGGAACAACCACGCCCGTCATCGACAGTGTCATTAATCCGTAATCCAAACGGCTATTGCGCTTTAACGCGGCAATAGTGCCGAGCAGCATCCCAAGTGGGACTGAGATGCTAAAAGAGAGCACCCCAAGCATTGCCGATACGGGCCAAGATTGCGCAACCAACTGAGTGACAGAGAAGTCTTGGTAAACAAAGCTTGGGCCTAAATCACCCTGCACAAAGTTTGTAATGTAAATCCAAAACTGAACCAGAAACGGTTCATCAAGGTGGAATTTTGCTTCGATGTTGGCGCGTACGATTTCCGGCATTGGGCGTTCCATATCAAACGGGCCACCCGGTGCGATGTGCATCAACCAGAAAGAAACCAGTGCAATAAACAGTAAGGTTGGAACGGCGATGGCTAGCCGTCTCAGAATGTACCAAATCATGATCCATCATCCTTTGGTAAAACGACGCCACATCCTGCCGCGTCGAATAAAAGGTGAAAAAAATTGGCCTGTGCTCATTACCGAGGAAAGAAAGGTTCGAGAAGGTATGCCATGTATTGGCAATGTCAGTGCTAGTTACCTTATCGACACAGGCCGAAACATGCCTTTAGTGGACTTTCACATAGACATTCTTGCGGTAGTACGAGGACTCGGGGTTAGTGCGCTCGTAGCCACCGACATAAGGCTTGATCAGGTATTGATCGTTGCCGGGACGGTAAACTGGAATGATCGCCATATCATCAATCAACATGCTTTCTGCTTGTAGATACAGCTCAGATGGGTCGCCCATGGTCTTAGATTGCGACATCAACTCATCGTATTTCGGGTTGTGGTAACGTGAATCGTTGTACTCGCCATTTGAGACGAAGATATCTAACCAAGTCGATGCCTCGTTGTAGTCGGCTGTCCAACCGCCGCGCGTAATTTCTGTGGGTTCTTTCAAGGCATAGAAGACTTTAGGTTCCAACTGCTTGATAGTGACTTGTGCGCCTAAACGGCTCTTCCACATGCCCGCCATGGCTGTCGCCATTTTTACATCCATCGAGAAAGTCGGGACGGTAAACGTCAACTTAAGTGGGTTACTTTGGTTGTAGCCTGCCTCTGCTAACAAACGCTTTGCTTCGTCAATTCGTTGGATTTGGTCCCACTTTGAATATTCCGGTGTGTGTGATTGAAACCCATCGGTTTGCGGTGGTACTAGCGTGAACATCGGAATGCCACCATTTCTTAAAATCGAATCAGTCAGTAGATTGCGATCAATGGCGTAGGAGAGGGCTTGGCGAACTCGACGATCTTTGGTCGGTCCTTCTTGTGTATTTAGGTAGTAAAAAGTCGAACCTAGCGAAGCACTTGTATCAGCCACATCTTGAGGCAGTTTGCTTATTAGTTTCCTTTTTTGTGCGGCAGGAATCGACATGACCTGATCGATTTCGCCTGCTAGGTAGCGATTTAGCACGACATTAGCATCACCGATCGGCAGCCAAGTGATTTTATCTAAGACGACGTTGTTTGCATCCCAATAGTGCGGGTTTTTCTTCATTACCATCTTCTCGTTTACCTTCCACTCCGAAACGGTAAACGCGCCGTTGGTTACGATGTTCTCAGGTTGTGTCCAGTTACTGCCGTGTTCCTCTACCGTTGTTTGATGAACCGGAGCAAGAACGGGGTGGCTCAGGAGTTTTATGAAGAACGGAATTGGCTGCTCCAAAGTGACTTGGAAGGTTTTTTCATCCAACGCTTTCACGCCCAATGAATCAGGTTTTGCTTCGCCTTTCATAATGGCTTGCGAGTTTAGGATATTCGGTATGGCGGCAAACCAAGCGTAAGGTGATGCCGTGTTAGGGTCGAGTAATCGTTGCCAACTATAGACAAAATCTTGAGCGGTCACTGCGTCGCCGTTTGACCATTTCGCATCGCGCAAGTGGAAAGTGTAAACCGTATTGTTGTCATTCACCGTCCAAGATTCTGCAATCCCAGGAATCGTTTTGCCTTGTTTGTCCTGAATGGTTAAGCCTTCAAACAAGTCTCGACCTAGATTGAACGCAGGCTCCGCGGCTTGTTTTGCAGGATCGATAGAGGTGACTTCCGCCCCGTTGTTGAGTGTAATTTCTTGCGTCTCTGCAAGCGTCACACCAGCCGGATACGGCACTGCGTAGCTCGGTGTAGCCAGTATCGGACTCATTATCGATGCTAGCAAAAGTAGTTTAGGTAATTTCATCCTTGTCTCACTCTATTCATCCTGAAAGGTGCTCAAAATGTATATTGTATAAATTGTCTGCACAATCGAGTTTTAATATGGTTGTAACAAGGTGCTGAAAGTCGGGCTGTTCGGTCTCAAAAAGTGAGCTAGCAGAATTTTTATCGCGGCTGATTGCCAAGTTGGCATTAAGGAAAGAATATTTGTGGTGGGCAAAAATAAAAATCCCCTTCGCGCAGGGCGAGAAGGGGATGAAAGTCGGAAGTTAATCTAAATATTTGAGTGAGGCTACTTCACCAAAAAATGCTTAACGAACTCAGAGATTTTTACCATATCGTCAACGGCGATGAACTCTTCAGTGGTGTGCACTTTAGCCATACCCGTAGATAGGTTAACGGTTGTCAGACCTTTCTTGTTGAAGTTGTTCGCATCGCTGCCGCCGCCAGTGCCTTTCGTGAACGCTTCGATACCCATATCTGCAAACGCCGCTTTGATTGCGGTTACGTGCGCGTTGTCTTCTTCGATAACAAAGGCGTCGTACGCGCGGCTAGATTCGATTTCGACTTCTGCGCCATGTTTTTCGCATACCGACTCAAATGTTGAAATCATGTGGTTGACTTGGGCTTCTAGTTTCTCTCCATTTAGAGAGCGAGCTTCAGCAACGATTTTAAGCTCTGGCATCACAATGTTGGTCGCCTGACCACCGTTGACCATACCGATGTTCGCTGTGGTTTCTTCGTCGATGCGAAGCAGTTTCATTTGGTTGATTGCGTCTGCCGCAACCATGATCGCGCTGATGCCTTCTTCCGGCGCAAGACCTGCATGTGCAGGGCGGCCTTTGATGGTTGCGACGATCTTTTGTTGGCCCGGAGCAGCTGTTACGATAGTTCCAATTGGGCCACCTGTGTCCAGTACGATCGCTTCTGTTGAGGTTACGTGAGACATATCGAAGTATTCAGAACCGAACAGGCCACCTTCTTCATGTACAGTGAACGCCAATTCGAGCGTTTTGTGTTCTAGGTTTTCAGCTTGGATGCAGCGCACTGCTTCCATGATGGCAGCGATGCCAGATTTGTCGTCACCGCCAAGAATGGTGTTGCCTTTCGAGCGGATGATACCGTCTTCGATGATCGGCTCGATACCAATGCCCGGCGTTACCGTATCCATGTGACAGCTCATTAGGATTGAGCCTTCTTTTTTCCCTTCTAAACGTGCGTACACGTTGAAGCCATTAGAAATGTGTTCTGGTACAGGAAGTTTGTGAAC
>JABXIW010000089.1 GCA_013372875.1 Gammaproteobacteria bacterium
GGTTCGATCTGGATTATCTACAACATGAACGTCAACATGAAGTTGTAGGCGCGGGTATGCTGAAAAATTATTTGTCTATCACCAAACCGGGCATTATTTTCGGCAACCTGATCTCAGTTGCGGCGGGGTTCTTCCTCGCCGCTAAATCAGAACCTGCGAGCCTGACGTTGTTTTTAACAACCTTGGCTGGCGTGGGGCTGGTGATTGCTTCTGGTTGTGTGGTGAACAATATTTTTGACCGCGATATCGATCAAAAGATGGCGCGGACACAAAATCGTGAGACCGTAAAAGGGAACATCAATATTGATGTCGCCTTTGTCTATGCCTTGGCGATGTTGTTGGTGGGAACGGCGCTGCTGTTCCAATTAGTTAATCCGCTTTCGGCGGTCGTGGTGCTACTCGGTTACGTCTACTACGTGTTCTTCTACACCATGTGGTACAAGCGTAACTCAGTATACGGTACTCTCGTTGGTAGCATCTCTGGCGCCGTGCCGCCTTTAGTGGGCTACTTGGCGGTGACCAACTTCATTAGCTTAGAAGCGATTTTGCTGTTTACCATGTTCTGCTTATGGCAAATGCCGCACTCCTACGCGATTGCGATGTTCCGTATGCAAGACTATCGAGAAGCGGGGATTCCGGTTTTACCCGTTAAAGAGGGGATTCATAAAGCGCACCGACACATGAAAGCGTATGTGGTGGCCTTTGGCGCAGTATCGTTGGGATTATTTTTATTTGGTGAAGCAGGGTATGAATACTTAGCGGTTGCGGCTGTCGTTTGCTTTATGTGGACGAAAGTAACCTTTCGCAGCATTGACGACAGTAACTACGTCGAGTGGTCGAAGTCGGTATTTAAAGTCTCGCTGCTGGTGGTGATGGGGATAAGTGGTGTGCTTGGCGTCGAGTTGATACCTCTTGCTCTTTAGCTTCAGGCTAATCTCTTTAGATAAAATCAAAGCTTACCTCCCTGCAAATACAAGAATGGTCTTACTTTACAGTAAGGCCATTTTACTTTTATGAGTTTTTCGCGTTACAGGCCTTTTGGAACCCCCTCCAGTTTTGCCATCACGTATTCATATCTAGCCATGATAAAAAAAGTAAAAACGACCAGTGTGTAAAACATAGTGGAACGAACGACTTCATCAGACGTGTGATAATACCAGCACATAGCAACATTCAACTTTGCGACGAGAAGGTTTTATATGAATTACAGGTCAGTGAAATTTTAAAGTTGAGGGGTACTAATAAGAGTCAGACAGATGTTTAATTTCATTGGGATGAGTTCCTTGAACGTCATCCACTTTAGAAGCAGTAATCCCACCAAACCTTAACCCAGATTAAAGTTTTGTCCTCCTCAAAACAGTAAGGTGCGCCTTGTTGATGTTAATTCTCAAGGATTCAGAGAAGGAACAGCCATGCATTATGTATCGCTGTTCCTTTTTCGTTCTTGTTGATTTACAAACGCGTCAAACAATAAAAACGAATTAAGAGGACTGGTTTTGAGTATTTTGTTTTCCGAAGCCCGCATTGGCAGCATGACACTAAAGAACCGCTTTGTGCGTAGCGCAACGTGGGAAAATATGGCGACTGAAGATGGCCACATGACGGCAAAGCTTTACGATATTTACGAAGAGCTTGCTAAAGGTGAAGTCGGGCTAATCGTCACAGGTTACGCCAATATCGTTGAAGAAGAACAGCCCAACGCAGGGATGATGGGTATTTACAACGACTCGTTCATCGGAGAATACAAAAAGCTCACAGAACTGGTTCATCAGTACGATTCTAAAATTGTGATGCAAATTGCTTATGGCGGCACTAAAACCACCTACAACGTCGGTGAGCGCGTGATTTTTGCACCGAGTGATGTGCCTGAGCGCGGCACGAATACTCAAGGCAAAGCGATGACGAAGGATGAAATCGACTACATCGTAAAAGCATTTGCATTAGCGAGTAAACGAGCTCAAGAAGCCGGTTTTGACGGTGTCGAGATTCATGCCGCGCACACTTACTTAATCAACCAGTTTTTAAGCCCGTACTACAACCGACGCGAAGACGAATACGGAGGCAGCTTAGAAAATCGTATGCGTTTGCTTTTGGAAATTTATTCTGAGACCAGGACGTTGGTGGGGGATGCGTTTCCAATTCTTGTGAAGCTAACCGCGACAGAATTCTTTGACGGCGGTTTAACATTCGATGAAACGCGCATCGTGTGTAAGAAACTCGAAGAAGTGGGCGTTGATGCGATCATCGTCTCCGGCAACATTCACGGCAAAGCAAACGAACTTGTCGGTGAAAGATTCGATGGTTACACACTGCAAGAAGAAGGCTATTTTCACGAATACGGGCAAGTGATCAGTCAAGATATTCATATCCCCGTGATTACGGTTGGCGGGTTACGCGATATTGATGCGATCGAGAACATTGCAGAGAATACCAACATCCAGTTTTTTGCTGTTTCACGTCCTCTACTCGCTGAGCCACAGTTGATTAAACGTTGGAAAGAAGGCAATCGCGCACCAGTAGACTGTGAACGTTGCTCTAAATGCCGAACTAAGCGCGGCAACTTCTGCGTGGTATATAAGAACCGAAACCGCCGCAGTTAGTGAGTTTACATAACCAATGAAGAAGCCTCCTCATATCTAAGGAGGCTTTGTTTTATGGCCGTCTTACCGTAAACACTCGACAGCTGAGTTTGGTTTGGCTTTTCTCATCAACTAAGTCCTATCGATTTTTTAATTCCATCTCATTGATAAAAAATGGGAATAATATTAATCGTCAAAAATATCAATAATAAGACAGTGTTTCATAGATGAAACTCAATGGCGTTCTAAACTTTAAGCGTTTTTATTTCAAACTAGGCACGAGGACAAGGTATAGGATCTGCAATATTGAATGCTCAATGGATTGCCGGTTCTGCACTTTAGGTTTCCAAGCTTGTGCCGGAAGTGAATGATGACGCTCGAATGCGGTTTGTGTTGATGCGTGTGTTGTTTACTAGAAAATGACTACTAAAACGTCACGTTTAACAGTGAGGAAGCTTGTACAAGCTCGTAGTTGCATCACTTTTTACAAGCGCTCATGTAAAACGTGAGAGGCAACTAATATGAAGAGTTTAGAAAACACAACCATTGAACATTTCAAAAGTCACTTTCAAGGTGACGTCGTTTTACCTACCGAATCTAATTACGATGAAGTTCGCCAAATCTGGAATGGCATGATTGATCGCAAGCCGAGTTTGATTGCTCGCTGTAAGTCGACAGATGACGTTGTGATGGCGGTTAACTTTGCGCGAGACAATGGTCAGCTACTTTCTGTACGAGGTGGAGGACACAATATTGCGGGCAACGCTGTCTGTGATAATGGGGTCATGATCGACCTGTCGCTCCTTACCCAAGTCCGAGTTGATGAAAATGCCAAGAGAGCGTTTGTTGAGCCGGGCTGTACTTTAGGCGACTTAGACGAAGCCACTCAAAAACACGGGTTAGCGACCCCGGTAGGAATTAACTCTACCACTGGTATTGCTGGTCTTACTTTAGGTGGTGGTTTTGGTTGGTTGAGCCGTAAATACGGTATGACGATAGATAACTTAGTCTCTGCTAACGTCGTTACTGCCGACGGACGCCAATTGCTTGCCAGTGAAAAAGAAAACGAGGATCTTTTCTGGGCGCTGCGCGGAGGCGGCGGTAATTTTGGCATCGTTACGCAGTTTGAATTCCAATTGCATCCCGTTGGCCCTGAAGTACTGAGTGGTTTGATTGTCTTCCCGTTTGATCAAGCCAAATCGATCATCACGCAGTTTGCAAAATTCACCGAATCTGCGCCAGAAGAGTTAAGTGTGTGGATGGTGAGTCGTAAAGCACCGCCACTCCCATTCTTACCTGAAAGCGTTCACGGTAAAGAAGTAGTCGTACTGGCGATATGTTATGCAGGCGACCCATCCGAGGGTGAAAAGCTTATCGCTCCACTCAGAGATTTTGGTGACGCACATGGTGAGCATGTTGGCGTACAACCATTTGCTGCATGGCAACAAGCGTTTGATCCCTTGCTTACTCCGGGCGCACGTAACTATTGGAAATCGCATAACTTTAACTCGCTAAGCGAAGGTGTCATTGATGCGGCGATAGAATACGCAGGGAAGTTGCCATCGCCTCAATGCGAGATTTTTATCGCCTCTCTTGGCTGCGCTGCCTCTAGACCTGATCCCGAGTCTATGGCTTATTCTAGCCGTGACGCTAATTACGTATTAAATGTGCACGGAAGATGGGACTCCGCAGAAGATGACCAAGCTTGTATCGCGTGGGCGAGAGACTTTTTTACCAAAACCAAACCGTATGCCAGTGGCGGTGCGTACATTAACTTCTTAACGCAAGATGAAGCCGAACGTACAGAGTCTGCCTATGGTCCAACGTATGCGCGCTTACAACAAATCAAGAAGAAATACGACCCAACCAATCTGTTCAGAATGAATCAGAACATCAAGCCAGAGTGAGTGACTCGATATTCTGTTCTTCGTTATGTTGTATCTGTTTGGTAACTCAAGAATACGTAGCCACGGTCAAAGCTACGTATTCTTGTCCGGTATTCAATCCTGAACTATTTCATAATTTTCTGGGGGTTATCGATATATGCAAGGTTAGATAAGTGCCAGCAAGTAAGCTGGCCTTTTTGATCAACAAATTCTGTAAAAACCACACTCATCAAACCAGTCATATTCTCTATCTCGCTGTTCGTTTCTTATACAAAAAGTTAACAAATTAAATTTTTATACATTTTTA
>JABXIW010000446.1 GCA_013372875.1 Gammaproteobacteria bacterium
AATTAAATTGAGAACTTATAAGTTCTGTTGCCGACTAATTTTATATACCTTGGCTCACACGGATAATCATGATGAAAAAAATGTCTTTGGCTCTGGCACTCTCTAGTGCTCTCCTGATAGCCCCGTTTGGGTGGGCGCAATCCATCTCTGCAACCACGCAAGATCCCATCTATCAACTTGATGATAAGTTAGTTTTAGGGCGGGTCGAAAGTGTGTATTACAGCGAAATTCCTGAGCTAAGTGACGTCCCTTTCATCGGTAAAATTGATACCGGCGCTGACACCACCTCCATGCATGCAGAAAATATTCACGTAAGCAGCAGCAATCCCAAATACAAAAATCTTAAAGATGACAAATTGCTGTGGGCAATTGTCGACGATTTAGGTGGCACGCAAGCCAAATGGGAAGCCAACAGTTTTGAACCTTATCAAGTCACCGTCAGTTTCACGATTCAGCATCCTTACACTGGCAAAGAGATCACGGTAACCGACGATCTTGAGCGCATCAGTGCTATCCGCAGTCGCACCAGCAAAAAACCGATTTTGCGTCCAACCGTAAAAATGCCGATGACGATTGCTGGGCATACGGTAGATACCGTGGTGAACCTTACTTCGCGTAAACAGTTCTCTGCGCCAATCTTGATTGGCAAAACTTACCTAGATGACAACGCGTGGGTGTTTGCTGGGTATGACTACCTGCAAGAACAACCCAACGCGAAAATGATTGGCAAGAAAGAGACGGTAGAAATCGAAGGCATTCCCTACAAAACCAGCGTTTCGACAAGCAGCCGTTACACCAACGTTCACGCTCTCGACATCAAAGTGGATAAAAAAGCCAAGCAAGTGTCGTTTACTTTAGAGGGTGAGAACGGCAAGCGCCATCCTATGACACTGCCATTGGTGCGCATGTTGAAAACCACCAAGAGCGAGCGACCTTTGGTGTATCTGCCTGTCAAGATTGATGAAAACGAAACTCAGCAATGGTTGGTGTACTTACGAGACCGCAGCAAGTTCAGTTCGCAAATCCGTCTGGGCCGAGACGTAGTGAGCCAACATTTCGTGATAGATACCGACAAAGAGAATTTGCTCGGCGGCGTGGAAAAAACCTTTAAGAGTGCACTGAAGTCCAAGCCATTGGTGATTTCACCGGAAGAGGAAGTGAACATTGATGGCTACGTGGTTCCCGCTTATCCAACCTTTACCGTGAAAACGCCATTATTACGCGTGAATGGATTTGAACTGAGTGAAAAGGGCAAAGACGAAGTCGCGACGTTCTATTTGAGCAACGAAAAAGGCAAAGAAGAAAAAATCACCAAACCCGTGCTGAAGAAACTCAAAGTCGGCGACATGGTGCGTCCTGTGGTGGAAGGTGACTTCTTGTTCGGTAACAAAGAAAAGTCGATGGAGTTTGCTATTGACGTGCTAGATAAAGATGAAGAGCAGCCGTTTTTCGTTTTCGGTCACAACATGGCTAAAGGTGGCGTGCTACTGAATACGCGTGCAGATCACTTACTCGATGCCAAACCTTTGTTCCGAGCTGGCCACATCGAAGTGGCCGAAGTGGAAGGTATGTCTTTCCCGGTCAAACTGGACACCGGTGCGGATGTCAGTTCTATCAATGCTAAGGACATCAAACTGTTCCAAAAAGATGGCAAAGACATGGTGAGCTTTACCTACGAAAATGACCTCGGTATACAAAAAGCCTTTACTCGCGAAGTGGTAGACGTAATGAAAATTACTGCGAAAAAAGGCGAGAAAGCAAACGTCCGTCCGGTGGTGGAAATGCACGTCAAACTGGGTGACTTAGAGAAGAAAATTCGCGTGAATTTGCAAGATCGCGGACGCTTTCATTACAGCATGATTTTGGGTAAAAACTTCTTAAAGCACGGTGCGTTAGTGGCGAGTGAAACCAATTACATCGTGACGAAAAAACCAGATTACGAAAAATAGTCGAACCGTCGCCTAACCTAATTGCCAATACCCAAAGTCCGCTCTGAGAATCTTGTGGCTTTGGGTATAATTCTAGGTTTAGGATGAAGATCGCGTAAGCGTCGATGCTGCTGAATGTGCGGCATTTTTTATGCCGAAATGAATAGGAGCCAAATTGAAAACTAAGCTGATTACCCGTGAAGGTTATAACAAACTCAAGCAAGAGCACGATTACCTCTGGAATGAAAAGCGTCCAGAAATCACCAAGATCGTGACGTGGGCGGCCAGCCTTGGCGATCGTTCGGAAAATGCTGACTACACCTTCAATAAACGACTGCTGCGTCAAATCGATCGACGCGTTCGTTTTCTCAGAAAGTTTTTACCTGAAGTCACCATCGTAGATTACTCACCTCAACAAGAAGGCAAAGTCTTTTTTGGTGCTTGGGTCGAGATTGAAAACGAAGCCGGTGATGTGAAGAAGTTCCGCATTGTGGGGCCAGAAGAAATATATGGCGATGCCAAAGATTACATCTCCATTGATTCCCCTATGGCCAGAGCCATGTTGAAAAAGCAAGTGGATGAAGAATTTACCGTTCGAACGCCGGAAGGTGACAAAGAGTGGTTCATCAATTCGATTGAATACAACAAGCAAAGCGCAGAATCTTAACTTCCTCGACCTTGAAACATTTGGCGAGCGAAGTGCGTTTGCCAATGATGTGACCTATTTTTATGCGCCCTCATTTGAGGGCGCGAGCTGTATTTACTGGAGAGGTTTAAAATGAAAGCCATGATTTGTGGTGCTGTGTTAACGATGGCTATTTCGCTTCCTACTGTCGCTCAAGAAGAGCTAAAAGGGTGTGATGCCAAAGCGTTTGCACTTGAGCAGCAAATTGAATACGCCACAGTACAAGGTAATCAAAAGCGCATTGATGGATTAAAACGAGCCCTTGCTGCGATTGAGGATGAATGCTCGGAAGAAGATTTACGCGAAAAACTGCAATCAGAAGTCGAACAAAAAGCGCAAAAAGAGATGTTAGACGCTAAACGTGAGTTGGAATGGAATTACGGCCAGTAGGCACACAAGCTTGAGCTGCGGTTAATACCACCTCTCATCGCGTTTTTGTGGCGTTGTTCACATCTCGAAACAAAGTCAATATCGCTAAATACTTAGGGCGGCGCGCAAATAATTTCCCAAAACCGCGTCTAAGATAAAAAGAGTAACAATTTGCACAAGCACGTTTGAAAAAACAGTGATACATTTTCGTCAATAGATGCTTCTGAAAGGATGTTTCAATG
>JABXIW010000484.1 GCA_013372875.1 Gammaproteobacteria bacterium
GGCATTGATGGGTTTTTCTAAGAAGTCTTCAGCGCCTTTTTGTATCAAGTTTACAGCTAAGTCGACGCTGCCGTGTGCGGTGGCGATGATGACCGAAGTGGGAATATCATTTTGATTGATCCAATCCAACACGTCTTCACCCGACATGTCTGGAAGTTTTAAATCCAAAATGATCAGTTGAGGCTTGCTGCGTTCAATGAATTGAATGGCATCACGACCTGTCTCGACATGGAAAATGTCGTAAGGCTCATCTTTCACATATTGCTTATAAAGTATGGCTAATGAGGTAGAGTCTTCTACCAATAACACCCTTGGTCTCATAGTCCTATCCCAACCTAATCTGATTCATTGTTATGATTCTGCCAGCTCACTTGGAGATTGATGAGAAAGAAAAAATAGATAAGCATCCTCAAGTCGCTGGAAGATTCTCAATTTGAGAAAAGTTATAGTTAAGTATTAGCACAGGGCAGGGATATTGCGAAAATTCTTTACTTTTTAATTGATTAAGCGCGGAATGAATTTTAAAAGATGAAGACCAAATCGCACTTGAATAAGTGCGATGGTTCATATGGTTTTGCGGGTTTTCTTCTTGTTACTCAAAACCTTGAGCCTTGCGCAGGTTGAGCGCTTCAAACGAACGTTCAGCCAGTAAAGGCAATGCCGCACACAGCTCCAACGCTTGTTGGGTTTTACCTTCGACACAATGTTTCTCGATGCTTCTGGCTTGACGAGACAATGGGCGGTTGCCTAATGCCAGCGCAGAACTGCCGAGTGTATGGACTTCAAACTCAAGTTTTTCTAGGTCATGCTCACCCAACGCCCGCTCAATTTTTTGCATCCGTTCACGAGACTCTTCGATATAGTGTTCAATTAACGTGGGAATGATCTCCGCGCAGGTGTCTTTAATCATTTGCTGGAGAATGAGCTCATCAACCAACTCTTGTTCAATGTGTTGTGCCGTATTGGAATTCATAATAAGCGCTCCCTATAACATAAACAGTTCACTTTTTTTAATCTGTTGGGCCAGTTTGTCTTTCCATTTCTTCGGTAAAAAACGTAGCTTTTCGACTTGGCGAATCAGCTCGTCTTTTAGGCTCGGAGTGTGTTTCATGTTTAGCACCGAGCCAATCAGATTGGCATCGCTTGCTTCAAGCAGCTTTTTGGCTTGCTCAAGTTGCGTTGTCGTCGTAGACCCATAATGAGCAACCAGAAGCGTTGCATCACAAACTCCCGCGATGACTTGCGGTGGAATGTTACTCTTGTTCACACTGAGCAACGGAGAGGTGTCGATGACAATGCGATCATACTGGGATAACCATGTCTCGATGTTTTTCCTCAGTGCGGTTGGATCTCGATACGCCAGTCTGGTGCTTGCCAACGACGGGGCAGGCAATCCCACCAGCGTTTGGTGCGCATCTTCGCGCGTAATTAAATGACCGACATTTGCGTCATCATCAAACTCGTGCACCGTGTGATACGCGGGTTTGAATAAGTTCAAGTCTACATATAACGTGCTGTAACCTGCCAAGATAAGGCGCTCGGCAAGAGAAGAGGCGACAGACGTAACGCCTTCTTCAGATTTACAGCCCACCACGCAAATCGATCTGTGACCCTTTTGTTCACTTTGCAGATAGATTTGCTCGATTTCAGCATGAGTCGCAGGAATGGTCATTACAGCGCTCCTATTAACACGATGGTGGTGGTGATTTGAAGAATGTCTCTCAAACCAGCGCGCGCTTTTTCTGCAAAGCTTTCATCTTTATGAGGAATGTAAATCGTATCCCCAGCTCGAATGACAGGCAGATCGTAAATGTTGGCGGTTTTGCTGAAGTTTACGAGGTCGAACGTTCTCGCTTGGCCTTGGCAGCACGACATATTGACGATGCTAATTTTCTCAAGATAAGCGCTGTTTGTTGGGCCGCCAGCTTCTGCCAATAAGTCTAAAACCGTCATGTTGTCGTTAAATACGTAGCGCCCCGGATCTCGTACTTCACCCAGTACGCGCACGGTGGATTCTTTAGAGCGGTCGAGCCAGTTTTTGTTTTTCTCCGGAATGTAAATAGTGTCGCCAGGGCGCACGTCTGGCAGGATAGATTCATCTCCCGTTTCGAAATACATCGACAGATTTAATTTGCTCACTTTTGCGTAGCCTAAACCGCGATGAGTCACGCGAATATTGTGGATATCGGCATCCATAGTCGGGCCGTCGGCGGCCGAAAGAATATCGAGAAAGTGCATTTCGTCCGTGAAGCGATAGCGACCAGGTGCGTTGATTTGACCAAACACGTAAATGGACGCGTCTGAGCTTTGGCTGACCCATTGAGATTTGTTGTCGGAAGGGTCATCAGGCAGTGCATGAACGCGCACGACCGTGCCGGCAGAAACGCGTGGCAAGTTAGACGCTGGCGAACCATCTAAAATGTACTGGTCTAAATCGAAATTCGTCATTTGACCGTTGTTGGCCACTTCAATTTTGGAGGTGTCGGCACGGCGAGTCGGGCCGCCAACGTGAGCCAGCAAATCAATGAGGTCCATTTCATCTGACCATTCGATTCGGCCTGGACGAACGACTTCACCCATTACGGCAACGGCGCGACTTGGTGCGACTTTCAACCATGACTTTTCATTAAAATCGGTCTTTTCCGGTACGAATATCGCGTCGCCGGCACTCACTTTTGGTGGCGCCACGGAAGAGAGCCCTTCAGTATGCGCCGTTAAGTCGAATTTGATCACCTGACCGTCGGCTTTTATCACTCGTATTTGGCGTGATTCTGCGTAACGAGTCGGGCCCCCTGCGTTTGCCAGAATGTCCATAAAGCTCGCGCCTTGTTTGCCTTCGTAAGCTCCCGGGTGCGCAACTTCACCCATGATATAAACTACGTTCGCGCCAGCTTTTATCTCTTCTTCCTGCTTAGGAACAAAGATGGTTGCACCGGGCAATATCTCAGGCAGTAAGCTTTGATCGCCAGTGTCTAGGTAGGTTTTCAAGTTGAACATGGTTGGTGTGTTGTTCGTAATCACGCGAATTTGCTCAACGCTCGCGTAGCGAGTAACACCGCCAGCGCGCATGACTACATCGACAAGTGTGGTGTTTGGCTTGTAAGTAAATGAGCCAGGGGCGTTCACTTCACCGAACACTTTGATTGCGCGAGCGGAGTCGGCACTGTCACCAGAGTTGGCGAGTTTGGCTGCATCGAATTCTTGCTCAATGTTGCCGACCAATGGGGAAGCAGGCACAAATAACACGTCTAACGATTCCAGTTTTGGTAGCTGGCTGTTGTCGCCTGTATCCAAAAAGCGTTTGTAATCGAACTCGATGTTCTGATCGCCACGTTTGACGATCATTTTGTCGAGCTGCGCGCCAGCACGGAGTCCGCCAGCTTCGTAAACAAACATTTGGATGTTAGAACCTGCGGGCAACGTGTATTCACCCGGCTTAACAACGTAGCCTTGCACGGAGACAAGCAGTTGTTGCTGTTTAATGAACACGCGAGCGTTATTCACGTCTCGATAGACGGTTTTCAGCGTTTCAATAATGACATCTTGCAATTGCTGCTCGTTATAACCAGCAACAAACACCGGACCAATTTCCGGTAAGTTGATTCGTCCGCGGCGGTCCACTTGAAAACCTTGGTTTAGCGATGCTTCGCCGGGCAGGTTGATCTGTACTAAGTCACCAACTTTTACTGTGTCGTTATCTGCGGCATGTAGAGGGGTTACCCAAGCGAGCACGCACATCGCGAACAAGGCAAAAAACGTTTTGAAAATGCTCATAACGCGCCTCCTATCGAACCGCTCGCGCTCGTTGGAATGTTGCCTTTGTTAGGTAAATTGTGATTACTTGGCGCATTGCTATCAGAGTTTGTGCTGAGAACTTCGATGCTCACACGACGGTTGGTTAGGCGCACGGCTGGCGTTTGTCCCTCATACAAAGGCAATGTGTCGCCAACAGATTTGGTTTGTACACGGTCTGACGTTACACCGAACACACTCAAGTATCGTTTAACTTGCTCGGCTCGTTCCTGTGCTAGTTTTTTATTGTGCTCAGGCGTACCCGTGACGTCCGCATGGCCAGTGACAACCAGAGACAGAGCAGGGTGGTCACGCAGAATATAAGCGGCTTCTGCCAAGTGTCCCATGTACTTCGGATTGATCTCCGCAGAATCAATGGCAAACTGATTGTCGACGTTGAGCAGCGCATAAATATCGGCGACGATGTTTAAGTCATTCCTTAGTGCATCGATGTCATCCGGCGGCGTGCAAGTGGTTTGCGTAAGTACGTAGTCGAGTTGCTGCTCAAGCTGGTTTAATCGACGACGCTGGATGACCAGGTCATTGGCGGCATCAAGCAGTAAACCGCCTTCTAGTTCACGAGCAATGCGATTTTGCTTCTCGAGTGCTTGCACCACTGCAGCAGGGAAGCACCAACGAGCGCCTTCTTGAATCAAAGCGTCGAGATGAAGCTTGGTCAACTGCCAATCGAATCGCAATCCATGCTCTGGGCCCAATGGTTCATCTGGCATCACAGGCGAGAACTGATAGTTCTCAATCGAAAT
This sequence comes from Gammaproteobacteria bacterium, assembly GCA_013372875.1. Next base: position 4,557 of record JABXIW010000484.1, read on the forward strand.
ATCTTGATAGCTTTCCGCCAATCCACCCTGACCATGATCGGGATAATCAAATGACGAACAACCAAACATGCCGACAACGAGACCGCTAACTACACTTCGTCGTATTAGATTTACCATGCCAACCTCCGTTTAAACCGGTATTTTTAGTGTCCTTTTGAATTGACGGGAATGGCATGGTTGATACGTAGCAAGCTCATGATTTCTAATGGCTGACCTGATACGTTTTCAATACTCATGCTTCGTTCACGTTCAACTAGGCGCTTATATA
>JABXIW010000090.1 GCA_013372875.1 Gammaproteobacteria bacterium
GTTTTCGGTCAAACTTTAGAGCAAGCCGTGGCATTAACGTTAAAAAATAACCCAGATATCAAAAGCGCATTTAATGAATTTGAGAGCAGAAGGTACATCAATGAGGCGTCAACAGGCGCCTATTTGCCTTCTCTCGATCTTGATGCGGGCATTGGTTACGAAGGCCTCGACCCATCCGATGAAGTCGGACGAGGCAACACTGACTATACGAGAAAAGAAGCGTCTATCACCCTAACCCAATTAATTTGGGATGGCAGCGCGACATTAAACGATATTGACCGTACCGCTGCGGATGCAGAGTCGGTGCGATTCCAACTATTAGCTGATGCTTCAGACAAGGCATTAGAAGTCACTAAAGTCTATTTAGATGCGGTGAAGGCTTATGAAGTCTTAAAGCTGTCTGAGAACAATCTTGCCGTTCACAAAGACATCTATACGGACATCAAAAAACGCGTCACTTCCGGCATCGGCTCGACTGCGGACTTAACACAGGTTGAAGCGCGTTTAGCGAAAGCGCATGGTAATCTGGCAGCTGCACAAAACAACCTTTACGACTCCCACACAATGTTTACCCGCTTGGTGGGGCAAACGCCACAAGGGTTAATTTTTCCAAGAGCTGATCAGAACTTTATCCCCTACACCGTCGATGAAGCGATTGGTTTGGCATTTGAATTACACCCCGTAATCCAAATCGCATTGGCGGATGTGGACTCTGCCAAGTTCCAATACAAACAATCGAAAGGCGTTAACTACCCGACGATCTCGATTGAAGCTTCTCAAACTTGGAAAGACGATGCGGATGGCTTAAAAGGTCGAAGCGATGAAACTCTCGCCATGTTGCGTTTACGCTATAACTTGTTCAACGGCGGTAGCGATGCGGCAAATTCAGAAAACTTCGCATACCAACTCAACAAAGCGAAAGACTTGCGTGAAGGCGCGTACCGTAATGTTGAGGAAGGACTTCGCTTATCTTGGAGTGCTCTGGACTTGACGCTGCAACAAAAAGAATTTTTAGCAGACCACGTTGATTCGGCAGCTGAGACGGTCATCGCGTATGAAAAGCAATATCGAATCGGTAAACGAACCTTACTAGACGTTCTGAACACTGAAAACGAGTTGTTTGAAGCGCGTAAAGATTACCTTGATTCAAAATATGCAGAGCAATATGCCAAATATCGTGTGATGAACGCAACTGGCCAATTGTTGAGTGCGTTAAGAGTCGAAATGCCGAAAGAATGGCTAGAAAAAGTGGAGTATTAATTATGAAAAACATAACTATTATTGCACTGTCATTAGTTGTTGCTGCATGTAGCTCTTCGAGTGAGCGAGGCGACGAGTACGATTACATCGACACTCCTATTGCAGATCAATGGGCCGACCACCAAGATGACGACAGCGACGGTGTCATTAACCAGCGCGATTTATGTCCAGGCACACCATTAGGTGCAGAAATTGATAATGATGGCTGCGGATCTTACGCAAACTCATCACAACAAATGCAAATTCGAGTGTTATTTGCGAATGATTCAGATGAAATCAACCCGGTTTTCGCGAAGCAGATTCGAGAACTCTCAGATTTCTTGAAAGAATACCCAAGCACATCCATTGAGTTGCAAGGTTACGCGAGCCGCACAGGAGGGTCTGAGCACAATTTAGATCTCTCCAAACGCCGAGCAGAGAACGTAAGAAAGGCACTGCTTCAAAACGGTATTACTCCTGATCGAGTTACTATTGTTGGCTACGGCGATACGGTTTTAGCAACAACCGGAACAGACGAAGTAAGCCATGCTTTGAACCGACGTGTGACCGCAACAGTAGTAGGACATAAAGGTGAAGTGAAAAAAGAATGGACCATTTTCACCACACTTCCAAAAAGCTAACTATTCAAGAACATCAAAAAAGGTCTAGCAATTGCTAGACCTTTTTATTAGAGGCTGATTTGTCACTACATGTCTTTGTATTGAGAATCGAGACTTGCAATCAAATGCTGTGTGATATCATCCACGCTTGCGCTATTGAAGTGGATATCTAATGTTGAGCTACCTTTAGTAATACTCAAATTCGTATCAGCGCTGCCATCTTGGCTTACTTCAACATGATAACCGCCAGCGTCTCCTGTATGACTACCTGATTGTAAATCACTTAACAGATCGCCTACTTCATCTTTCGATAAATCATCAAACAGATCGGAGAAGTCTAGAGAGTCTTCACTGCTAGAAAAATCTGTGACAGTGTCGCGTTCGTTGGCCACATCGTTCCATTTGAAGATGTCCTCACCATCACCCCCAGTCAGAATGTCGCTGCCTAAACCGCCAATCAAAATGTCATTATCTGCGCCACCGAACAGCTTGTCGTCTCCACCTTGCCCAAACAAGATGTCATTTCCTGCACCACCATAAATGGTGTCCGCTTGGTCATAATAACGAGATTGCTCAAACTCAGCTTGGTTTTCAGTAATGTAGTGATGAACTTCCTCCTTCGTTACCAGAGCGACATCTTTCCCCAGTTGAGAAGCTACATAGTTTTGTAGCGCAGAAACACCTTGCTCTCCATTGATATCAAAACGAATCGCATCACCAAAAATGATGTCGTTTCCATCAAGGCTACTAATCTCATCCTTGCCTTGCATTAATGACACTTCTTTGCCAAGAATCACTTCTGCAAGTTGATTAACATCGATGTTAGTTCTTACAACACCATCAGAGTCAAAGTGTTTCAACGAATCTTCATCTAAGTCATGACCAAGACCGATCGATCGAACCTCACTAAGTTCTTCCAATGCCTGATATGCGTTATTTGCTTGATGAAGTACATACGTTTCATAATCGTAATAACTATGATTACTTGTCATCTTCCCTAACAACTCACCTGTCGAAAGCGAATAAACGAGTGAGTTACTATCTATCACCGTCTTATTGTCGTAAGTTACAACATCACCAGTTTTGTAATCCGCTGGCAACACATCAGCTAACGTTACCAGTTTGTTGTTTTCCACTCCAAGAACAATGCTATCCATTTGGTTTATGTTATTTGCATCATTCACAGTAGCTTGGTTTGGACGACCATCAGAAATGAAATAGCTTAAATTCGTTACGCCACTATCAGCATTCTCAAACCAGTTCAATGCTGATTGGAAGCCTGCTTCATAGTTTGTGTTACCGTCGCCGGGCTTCACAATTGCGTCCAATATTGATTCTACTTGAGACTTAGCATTGTCAGAGCTCAAATCCAATTCGAGCACCTGTTTGCTCTCAGTGGAAAAAGTGGTTAATAAAACGTTCACTTTGCCCGAATGAGGTCCACTTGCACTTTCGATCAGAGTATTCAGCACTGTTTTTAGTTCAGTTACCGCACGGCCAACGTCGTAACCCATACTGGCAGACGTATCGAGCATAAAGGCAATGTTGTAATCCTGACCTTCAACAATTTGTAACCCTTGAACATCACCAACGATCACGTCGTTATCATCGGAACCAACTATGTTGTTATCACCATGCGTACCAGAAACAAACTCATAATCACGGACTGAAACAGAAGCCGTGTCCGATCCCATTTGAGTATTGTTATTAACTTCAACACTTCCTGCCGTCGCTGTTACATCAAAATCTAACGAGCCATTGTAATCGGTTGGTACAGTAATCGTACCGCTTAGTTGATGACTGGTTTGATTTGGTTCACTTGAAAGGTCAACTGTGTAAGAACCATCGCTATTTTCTGTAACCGTTTTGCCATTCACCTCTAATGTTAGCCCTGAAGGGATTCCCGTTAAGGTGACGCTATCGTTAATGAATGACTCACTGCCATCCACATCGATAAGATCAAGGTTCAGCTCAAAAGAGACTTGCTGCTCTGTAAGTACAACATACTCTCCTGTGTTGTTATCTAGCTTGATAATGGCATCTTGGAAGATAAGTTGTTCAATTTCATAAAGGTGGTCACCCGACTCTTTATGAGTGCTCGAAACAACATCTTTTGTATCAATAAATCGACTATCTTCGACAATCCAATACGGGACTTCTGAGTGGTCAGATGCTGGGTAATAGATGAAGTCGTAATCAGACAACTTACCAGAGTAAACAACTGTGTCCGTCTCAGCTTGATCATCTAATGAACCAATACCGCCATAGATAGAATCATTACCTCCTCCAGTCACAAAGATATCACTGCCTTGAGCATCAACGTTGGCACCTGCTTGTTGATCACCTACAAAACTCAGTGGTGATTCAGTGTCTCCGCTTAGCATTAAGTCGTTACCAGCATGACCATTATTAAACATCTGTGTCACCACATGTTCAAAATCGAGCCCTGGTAAATTACTTGCTTCAAGCAGATCTTTCAGTTCTTCGTCTGAAGACCAGCTTCCGCCTAATGTCACAGGTACAGACGTTACAGGACCGAAAGTAAGGTCAATCTTAACTGGGTCCGCGACAGGCTCTATGTCGATACTCAACGTACCTGAAGCAGAAGAATTGCCATCACTAACAGTGAAATGAATCTGCTCGTAAGTATCCAAGCCGTTCCCAACACCGTCTTTATCGAAAACATCTGCACCAGATTCATGTTCAGCAGGAACATAGCGAACAAGACCATTTTCGATATTAGAAGCGAGTACACTGCTAGAAACCACTTCCCAACCATCAGAACCTTTCACTTGTAGTGAGCCATTTAGAGCAGAAGTGTCAAACTCAACACTTACCTCACTGTCAACGACGCCTAAATGTTCTAGTGTGATAACAATCGCTTCGTCTTCTAATCCGGAAATTTCGTTACTTTGAACCGTTGGAGGGACATCATTATCATCAATATAGCCAACGCCAGATACATCTCCGACTTTAATCACAAGGCTTTCTGTTGATTCAACCAACTGATCATCAATGCTTGGAATGGTAATATCAAAGCCATTCACACCGGCTGGAACAATAAGGTATCCGCCCAAATACTTCACGCCATTAGTAAAAGTTGCGTTCGACAAATCAATGTCTTGAGAGCTCGTACTAGAACCCTCTGCAGAGAAATCCACTTGATACTTAACGGTCTGATCTGTTGCATTATTTAGAGAAACAGAAAATGTGACATTGTCACCTTCAACAACAGTAACACCTGTAATGCTCTGCACCGCAGGTCCATTTTCCGCAACATTACCATCTAGCATTTCGTTAACGATATTGACTGTAGATGGATCGCTAACGCCACTTTCAGAGTCGACTGCCACATATCCAAAGCTGTCTTCGGCAGGAACACCTTCTACATAACGTAACTCCCAGTTACCTTCATTTTTCGTAGAAAAATCTAACTGAGTAATGACCGAACCTTCAGGAAGAGCTAGATCTTTCCCATAACCAACGCTTGTTTCTTGGAATAGCATGAAGTTGCCTTCAGGCTTCAAAAACTCGAACGTTTGAGTCTGTTGGACATTATTTGAATCTAAGTATGTAACCGTAATAAGCGCTGCGTTGTCATCACCGTAATCAAACAATCCACCTAATCCATCTAGACCAAGGTTTACGGAGCCCACAGGATTATTAGACAAATCGATCGTAATCGTTTCACCCTTCTCAATACCCTGCCCGTCATTGTCAGCGATACCATTGCCGATGTGTGACACCTGACGGTTGTATTGCGCAAGTTCACCGCTATCAGAAGAAATGGTGATAGAGGCTCCATTTGCTAAATGCTCAGTACGGGAATGTGATGGACCACCATCCTCACTTAATCCCCAGTTATTGAAATCTGTTGTAGATTCTGAGCCATTCGGCGTATTTGGACGATCTTTGATACCTAATAAGAAGCCAACATTGTCAGCTTCATAGTAAAGACTGTCTTTGTCATAAAGCGTATCGCTTACTTCTTTAATTTCGTGCAACTCACCGTCACTATCTTTAAAGAACAACGTACCTGATGTTGGCAGTTCAGTAATCCGGACATGTAGATCGTTGCCTTTTAAGTCGTCTTCAACATCCGCGATATGATCCTTAGAGTCACCGCTACCCAGAGGTTTCGTATCGGCATCAAACACAACGTGCGTAAGCTGATCATCAGCGACATGCGTAAAGTTTTCACTTTCAGGCTTGTCGTTTACTGGTGTCACATTGACCGTGACGGTGGTGGATTCAGACACACCGCCTGATGTCACGACATAAGTGAAAGTATCTTTACCGACGTAGTTATCATCTGGTGTGTAGGTCACCGTGCCGTCGTTGTTTACGATGACGGTACCATTTTTAGGACCATTCTCAGCGTCCAGTGACACCACTTTATCAGTGCTTTCAAACGTGTCGTTACCTAAGACGTTAATGATGGTTGGTGTGTCTTCGACTACATCCGCGCTATCAGCCTCGATGTCGACTACTGGTGCAACCGTAAAGTCCACCGTTTGGTTAACGCTTTCACCGCTTGGGTCGGTAGCAGTAAACGTTAAGGTTTCTGAGCCGTTCCAGTCTGCTGTTGGTGAAATGGTCGCGATGCCATTTTCAATCGAAACCAACACGTTGCTATTGCCAGACACTGAGAAGTTTAGCGCTGAGTCGCTATCTTTAAA
>JABXIW010000328.1 GCA_013372875.1 Gammaproteobacteria bacterium
TATAAGTAAGTCTAATTTGCTTAATATCTCAACTACTTATATAAAACACTGATACATTCACAAAATGGAACTCACTATGACTGCACTGATTGTCTTTATTGTTATTGTTCTGCTGGTTGTGGTTTACGCAATCAGTATTTACAACAAGCTCGTTACTCTACGAAATCGCTTTAAAAACAGCTTCGCTCAAATCGAAGTTCAACTGAAACGTCGATACGACCTAATTCCGAATTTAGTAAACACCGCTAAAGGTTACATGGATCATGAGAAGGAAACGTTTGAACGCGTTATCCAAGCTCGTAACCAAGCGATAGCAGGTTTAAAAGCCGCCAGTGATGCACCAGATAGTGATGCTGCAATTAGCCAGCTTAGCCAAGCAGAAGGCATGTTACAAAACGCTCTAGGCAAACTGAACGTTGTGGTAGAAGCCTACCCTGAATTGAAAGCAAACGAGACGATGAGCCAACTCCAAGAAGAACTAACCAGTACCGAAAACAAAGTCGCGTTTGCCCGCCAAGCATTTAATGATGCCGTGACCAGCTACAACACTTACAAGCAAACATTCCCACCCGTTATCTTCGCGAACACATTTGGTTTCCAAGACGGTAAGTTACTTGAGTTTGCAGACACAGAAGCAATCCAAGAAGCGCCGAAGGTTGCGTTCTAATGGACTTTTTTCATCATCAAGACACTGCGCGCCAGCGAACTGGACTTTTGGTGATGCTATTCACTTTGGCCGTTTTAGCCATCACAGGGCTAGTGAGTGTCATGTCGATTGGCATCTACTTCTATTTCACTGGCGAACCGTTCACCACTCAATCCATCATCAGTTATTGTTTGTTGAGCTTTGTGGGCGTGCTATTGGTTGTCAGCATCAGCTCATTCATTCGTCTTAGTGAGCTAAACGCCAATGGTGGACGTGGCGTTGCAGAAAGTATCGGCGGCAAGTTGATTTCGACAGACACGTCAAATGCGAAACACCGCCAGTTACTCAATGTTGTGGAAGAAATGTCCATCGCGTCGGGGATTCCCGTGCCACCAGTTTATGTGCTGGCGGAAGAGCACGGCATCAACGCGTTTGCTGCAGGCATGAGCATTGATGATGCCGTCATCGGAGTAACGCAAGGAGCACTAGATGCATTTAGCCGTGACGAACTTCAAGGTGTAATTGCCCATGAGTTCAGCCACATCCTAAATGGTGATATGCGGTTGAATACTCGTCTGATTGGTGCGTTATTTGGCATTACCTGCATTGCTCATTTTGGTCATCTGATCTTGGATAACTCGAACAGCACTCGTCACGTATCACGCAGTTCTTCTGATTCAAACAAAGGCTTCGCTGTCATCATACTGATTGCGATTGTCTGCTTGGTGCTGGGTTGGTTAGGAACCTTGTTCGGCAATATGATCAAAGCAGCGATTTCGCGCCAACGCGAGTTTTTAGCTGACGCCAGTGCCGTGCAGTTCACTCGCAACGATCAAGGGATTGCGGGAGCGTTAAAGAAGATTGGCAGCAACGTTCAAGGCTCTACCTTAAACACGAAAGCCAGTGATGAAATGAGCCACATGATGTTTGGACAGAGTAAATTGTCCGGATTTTCTGGTTTGTTCGCGACACACCCACCACTGGACGAAAGAATTCGAAGAATCGAACCCAATTGGGACGGAAGCTACGCTCAACATTCTCATGCTCAAAACACGGCGTTTGATAACGAACAAGTCAGTGGCTTTGCCGTAGGTGGCGGCTCTCCTGCTTCGCAATCTGCCTCACCATCGGAGCAATTGAGTGAGACAGGCCAGCAGTTGATCAGTCAATTACCACCAGAGCTAGTTGATATCGCACGTGAACCATATAGCGCCCGATTTATCGCATTCGCCCTCATTTTTGATGGCAGCGATATTCAGCGCGAAATGATTAAGTCGTACGTTCCACTCGCATCGCAATCTACATTGCTTCCCTGGCTAGATTATGACTTACCACTGCATCTGCGTTTCCCATTACTCGAACTCGCTCTGCCAGCACTTAAATCGCTGAGTGAAGCCCAGAAAATCAGCTTATGTAAAGTGCTACGTGAGCTCTCAGAGACGGATAATCAATACTCGCTAGCCGAATGGTGTGCCATCAACTTACTAGAAAAGCAGCTTCTCGCCTCTTTTGGGTTCATCAAACAACACAAGACGTTGAAGCAATTAGAGGAAAGTGTGTTTTGGCTATTGCGAGAACTGGCATGGGTCAGCCACTCTCAAGCAGACAAAGCTCAGCGTGCCTACCATTGTGCCCTCGCCCATTTAGGCTTTCCTGAAGTGAAGTTAGAACCAGCTAACAGCAATTGGCATTTAAGTCGCGCCGCATTAGAGTTGTTGCTGCAACTGAAACCCAAAGACAGACGAATGTTCGTCAAAGCTTGTCGACTCGCGATTGAATCAGATGGGGAAATTACCGTTGCGGAAGGAGAACTCTATCGCGTCATTGCTTGCTTCCTTGAAGTGCCGGAACCACCACTTACCGTCTCGGGTTAGCTAAAACGTGTCTTTCTAAGACTTTCGCTCTTATTTACTTCAACTAAAGAAGAAACTTCACGCCAAATAGCGAAGTATCACCAAAACAAAAACGCCAGCGTTAATCGCTGGCGTTTTCATATTTGTCGGTATCAAAGCGCTAAATTAAGCTGCTTTAAATCGCTCTGGAATTTGCGTGATGCTTTCACGATAGCTGAACCACAAGTACGTAACAGCAAGTGAAAAGAAAAGATAAGACAACGCAAACACGATTGGTGAAGTAATCAATTGCGCAGACATACCCCACATAACACCTACAACCGTAATAGTCAGTTTAGATAACATGCCGCAAATCAATAAAAACAGCGCTAACTGCGGAAAACGCGAGCTACGGAATGCAAAGAAATAACAGCTACCCACTGCCAGAGAAGCAATAGATAAACCTAACATAAATGAATGGATGTGATCTGCAGATGCTACACCAGCAGAAACAGAAGCCATGAGTAATAGGAACAATTTCATAAGTCACCTCACAACAAGTCTAAAAAAGCATCCCTTCATAAATGAAAACTCATTTTGCGCTCCATTTTGCTTATCTAGATCGCAATATCAAGCACATTTTTTATTCACCTTCGTCCTTACTGACAACTCAGAGCGTTCACTTTACATACAGTTAACAAGCAGAATTTTATAAAGCCTTTAAATTCGGCACTTCGGCTGCTTAGCACTTATTTTGAGCATTTTTATTACAAAAAATTAACTCAAAAACATTTTGAAACTATTTACAGGAAATGTGAGCTAAACGTCGAGTCGTTCTGAATTCACTCAGTTGCACTTAGCTTTACAGGATTGAAAACAAAGCACATTACGTTAGATCAACATTTTTCCTATATACAAAACCATCAATTAACAATTGATTTTATATTTTCAAATTATTTTTAGATCTGTAAGTAAAAAGAGATTCCAATCA
>JABXIW010000152.1 GCA_013372875.1 Gammaproteobacteria bacterium
AAGCGGGCGAAGTTGGCTTCGTGATTGCTGGTATTAAAGAAATTCAAGGCGCTCCAGTAGGCGACACTATTACTACGGCAAAAGACCCTGCTAAAGAAGCGCTACCTGGATTTAAGCAAGTTAAACCTCAGGTTTATGCGGGCTTGTTCCCTGTGAATTCCGATGAGTATGAAAATTTCCGAGATGCCTTAGCCAAGCTAAGTTTGAATGATGCGTCATTATTCTATGAGCCGGAAAATTCAACTGCGTTAGGTTTTGGCTTCCGTTGTGGCTTTTTGGGAATGCTGCACATGGAGATCATCCAAGAGCGCTTAGAGCGTGAATATAACTTGGATCTGATCACCACTGCGCCAACGGTAATTTATGAAGTGGAAACTACTGATGGCGAAACCCTGTATGTAGATAATCCGTCTAAGCTACCGCCAGTTTCGAATATAAAGGCCATTCGCGAACCAATTTGTGAGGCCAATATTTTAGTGCCGCAAGAGCATTTGGGCGCTGTGATTACCTTGTGTGTGGAAAAGCGCGGCATTCAAACCAAAATGCAGTATGCGGGTAATCAAGTGTCACTGAGCTATGATTTACCGATGAACGAAGCGGTATTGGATTTCTTTGATCGTCTAAAGTCAGTAAGTCGTGGTTATGCTTCATTAGATTACAGTTTCAAACGTTTCCAAGAAGATAAATTGGTCAGAACGGATATCTTAATCAATGGCGAGCGAGTGGATGCTTTGGCCTTGATTGTGCATGCTGAGCAAGCTCAGTATAAAGGTCGCGAGTTGGTGGAAAAGATGAAGGAAATTATTCCACGCCAAATGTTTGAAGTGGCGATCCAAGCAGCCATAGGCAATCACATTATTGCTCGCTCAACGGTTAAAGCGTTGCGCAAAAATGTACTGGCTAAATGTTACGGTGGTGACGTTTCACGTAAACGTAAGCTGCTAGAAAAACAAAAAGCGGGTAAAAAACGCATGAAACAGGTGGGTAAAGTGGAAATACCGCAAGAGGCGTTTTTAGCAGTGTTGCACGTAGGCAAAGATAAGTAGTTAAGGCATTAATCGTTTGTTACAAAGGATTAAATTGCTAACCATAAAAATCCTTATAATGGCTTAATAGAATATATAAAAAGGCGGACAATGATTTATTACGATTTTGGGTTTTATTTAACCGTCGGTACTGTGATTACTGGCATTATTACTTTAATTGATAAGTATAAATGGCGCCCAGAACGAGTGGCCAAAGGCTTAAAATATAACGAGAAAGGTGAAGAAATCATGCCTTTCCATGTGGATTTATCACGCTCTATTTTCCCGATTATCTTTGTGATTCTGATTTTGCGCTCCTTTCTGTACGAGCCTTATCGAATTCCATCTGCGAGTATGAATCCAGGGCTTTATTCGGGCGATTTTATTACCGTTAATAAATTTGCTTATGGCATTCGTTTGCCAGTTACAAACACTCAAATTATCCCTGTGGGCGAGCCGCAAAGAGGCGATGTAATTGTTTTTCATCCGCCAAATTTGAATGACCCAACAAAAGCTATTCAAGCTGCTTACATTAAAAGGTTATATGGGCTACCAGGTGATACGCTGCATTGGGATCAAGGAACTCTGACAATTGAGCCTAAATGTGATAATGGTCAAACTTGTGAGTCGATGGTGATTAAAGCAGAGCTAAAATCTTTAGAAGTACCTGAGCTAGTAAAAGAATCGGTATATAATTTTAATTTATACAAGCAGAAAGTTGGCGATAAAGAGCATGAGCTGCTATTTGTTGAAAAGCCGTATTTAGGAGCTTTGGGTAACGAATGGACAATTACCATTCCTGAAGGTAAGTACTTCGCTATGGGCGATCATAGAGATAATAGTACTGATGCGCGCGCTTGGTATGCTAGAAACCCGAATGCCTTTATCGACCGTGAAGCGATAATTGGCCGTGCCGCTGGTCGCTGGCTCTATATGAAATTTGCTGATACGCCAGACTTCACTATCCCAATTTGGAAGAAGCCTGTGTATTTACCTAGGGGTATAAGTTTTGATAGAGTAGGAACTATCAACTAAGGAAATATAATGCAAAAGCAGACTGGGGGATTTATGAAGGAATTGAATAGAAATAAAGTGACTGGAGTTACGGCAGCCGGCTGGTTGATAATTGTTATGGTGGTTTTATTTTTTATTTACCTTGCGATTAAACTGATTCCTGTATATATGGAGTATGGGAGTATCAAAAGCTCAATGACTTCACTGTACGAGCAGCGAGTTGGAAACCAGACCCCGGGGGAAATTAAAAAACTTTTCCAAAGACGCTTGGATGTAAACGATATTGAAATTATCAAAGGAAGTGATGCTGTTGTAACAGCTACCCCTCAAGGTAAAGTCATCGTTGTAGAATATGAAAAAAAAGTTCATTTGTTTGGCAATGTGAGTGCACTGGTTGAGTTTAAAAACGAGCAACCACTTCAATAATCACAACAGAGACGCCTGATTGCTTAACTCTTATGCCCAATAAAAAAAATCTGCAAGAGCGATTATTAAGGCGTCTTGATTATCAATTTTCCAATCAAAAATTATTTAAACAGGCGCTGACTCACAGAAGCGCCTCTGGTTCTCATAACGAACGTTTAGAGTTTTTAGGTGATGCCATCTTAGGTATGGTGATTGCGGAAGCTTTGTTTGAAAAATTTCCTAAAACCGATGAAGGAAAGCTAAGCCGATTACGTTCATCCTTAGTAAAGGGTAAAACTCTATCTGAGTTAGCTCTAGAATTGGAGTTAGGTGAGTGTTTGTATTTAGGCGAAGGCGAGCTCAAAACGGGCGGCTTTCGTCGCGGCTCAATTTTGGCGGATGCTTTTGAAGCTCTACTTGGTGCGGTTTACCTAGATTCTGATTTCAATACTACCAAGTCTTTAATTCAAAATTTATATCAAACACGATTAGATTCTTTATCGTTAGAAACAGTGGTCAAAGATCCAAAAACTCGTTTACAAGAGTGGTTGCAATCCAGAAAATCTGAACTTCCAGAATATGATTTGATTAAAATTTCAGGGGAAGCTCATCAGCAACATTTTGAAGTCGTCTGCCGAGTAGATTTCTCAGGTAGTAAACAAACTGATGGTGATGGGACCAGTCGCCGTAATGCTGAGCAAATGGCCGCCAAAAAAATGTTGATTATGTTACTCGATCTACAAAAAGGCCAATAAAGGAAATTTTATGGGCTTAGATACTAATCCAGATTTTCGTTGCGGTTATGTGGCCGTATTAGGGCGCCCTAATGTGGGCAAATCTACCCTAATGAATCATATTCTTGGTCAAAAGGTCAGTATTACTTCGCGAAAACCGCAGACCACTCGCCACCGAGTTTTGGGTATTTACACTGACGATGATGCGCAAATTTTATTTGTTGATACTCCCGGTATTCATAAAAAAGAAGCTCGCACTATCAATCGCTATATGAACCGAGCTGCGACTAGCTCAATCGATTATGTGGACATAGTGATTTTTGTGGTTGATGGCACCATCTGGTCGGAAGATGATGAGCACGCTTTACAGAAACTTAAAGAAGCTAACTGTAAGAGTATTTTGTTTGTTAATAAAGTCGATAAGATAAAGAATAAAGAAGAATTATTGCCTTTTTTAGAAGATCTTGGGCAAAAGCACGATTTCGATATGATTTACCCGGGCTCGGCGCTTAAAGGTGATAATCTCGATTCATTATTGGCAACACTAAAAGAGTGGTTACCCCAAGGCGATCTCTTTTATCCTGAAGATTATATTACCGATCGCAGTTCGCGCTTTATGGCAGCGGAATTGGTGCGCGAAAAACTCATGCGCACCCTTGGCGATGAAATTCCTTATTCTTCTACAGTGGAAATTGAACAATTTAAGCAGCAAAACAATGGTGTACTGCAAATCAACGCTCTGATTTTGGTAGAAAGAAATAGTCAAAAATCGATTATTATCGGTAAACAAGGTGCTCGATTAAAACAAATTGGCCGCGATGCGCGGCTGGATATGGAAGAGCAGTTTGGACAGAAAGTTTTCTTAGAAATTTGGGTTAAAGTTAAAGATGGTTGGGCGGATGATGAGAGGGCGCTTAGATCTTTAGGTTATGATCAAGATTAATGTCTGAGCAAACTCAAACTTCAGCATTTATTCTCCACACGCGACCTTTTAAAGAAACGAGTTTGCTTGTCGAAGCCTTTACCATGTCGGAAGGAAGGGTTAGTTTGGTCGCCAAGGGTGCTCGTTCACAATCTAAAAAAAATAACCGCCGAGCTTTATTACAACCTTTTCAGCCGTTACAGATTAGTTGGCTTGGCCGTTCGAATCTAAAGACATTGAAACAGCTAGATTCTAATGGGCTGCCATATCATTTAATGGGCATTAATAATCTTTGTGGGCTTTATCTTAATGAGCTTTTGTTAAAGCTGTTGATTCAGTGGGATCCGCATCCTGAGTTATTTGATGTATATCAAGATACTTTGAAGCTGTTGCAAAACAATAAAACACCGCAAACTATTTTGCGTGAATTTGAACTTTATTTGCTCGATGAGCTGGGCTATGGCATCGATTGGGCTGCGGATATCAATGGCGATTTAATAGATGACCAATTAAGTTACTCTTATATTCCGCAACAAGGTTTTGCCATTGAGCAGCTGAAAAGAGGATTGTTAATTCAGGGTCAACTGATTAATGCGGTTGCGCAGCGTGACTGGCATCAAAAAGGAAGTTTGGCGTTGGCCAGAACTATTAGCAAACACATTATCGATCAGATTCTTGATGGCAAAGAGCTTAATAGTCGTAAACTTTTACAACAAACGCTTGCACTTCAAGCCTAAGCTCACTAGCCTATCACTATGATTTTTGTTTGAATCTTTGTACCAATACAAGGGGTAAATAATGACTCCCGTTAACCACTTCCAGCCAATTTTATTAGGGGTCAATATTGACCATATTGCTACTTTACGTAATGCACGCGGCACTCAATATCCTGATCCAGTGCAGGCAGCTTTTGTCGCTGAGCAAAATGGTGCCGATGGTATAACCATTCATCTGCGTGAAGATCGCCGCCATATTACTGATCGTGATGTGGAGCAGTTGGCGAATACCATTCAAACCCGTATGAATTTGGAAATGGCGGTGACTGATGAAATGTTGTCTATTGCCGAGAAAATCAAACCAACTTATGTCTGTTTAGTACCTGAAAAAAGAGAAGAGTTGACCACCGAAGGCGGTTTGGATGTCAAAGGTCAAGAATCCAAAATTCAAGAAGCATGTCATCGTATGGCCGAAGCGGGCATCAAAGTATCCTTGTTTATCGATGCTAATGAGGAACAAATTGACGCTGCAGCCCGTACGGGAGCTGAATATATTGAACTGCACACGGGCGAATATGCCGATGCAGAGTCAGAGCAAATTCAGCAAGAAGAACTAGTTCGAATCCAGCATGGCGTTAGTCATGCGGCTAGCGAAGGCTTATTGGTTAATGCCGGTCATGGGCTGCATTATCATAATGTACAGCCTATTGCGGCGATTAAAGATATTATTGAGTTAAATATTGGCCATGCCATCATTGGTCGTGCGGTATTATCGGGCTTAGATAAAGCAGTCGCTGATATGAAAAAGCTGATGACTGAAGCGCGCCAATGGGCTTATCAAGGTTAACCTAAAGTTTATGATTTTTGGAATTGGTACTGACATAATTTCACTTGAGCGTATCGAGCAATCGCTAGAGCGCAATGGTGATAAGTTTGCAGAAAGAATTTTGTCCGAAGCAGAGCTTGGGAAATACCAAGAGCTTTGTGAGAAACGCCCAAGGAACAAAGTTGCTTTTTTAGCAAAACGTTTTGCCGCCAAAGAAGCCATTTCCAAAGCGCTGGGCACAGGAATGCGCAAAGGTATCGATTTTGTGCAACTATCTATTATTCATGATGCACTGGGTAAGCCTATGGTTACCCTATCTGGTAAAGCTGAACAATGGGCAAAACAGAATCATATTCAAAAAGTTCAAGTGACTATTTCCGATGAAAAGCATTATGCGATAGCTTTTGCGGTGGCGGAGTGTTAATTACTTATACGCTTGTAAATCCCACTAATATTTTTAGATGAAAGGTAATCACTAAGCTCATTAATAAGGGTTAATTCATTTTTGCTGATTTGATCAGTAATAGATCCTGCACCGCCCCATAAGTTAATATCCTTTGCAATTTCTTCTAAGCTTTTATTCGACAATGCTTTCAAGTATTTAGAAGTGGCTATATCATAAACAGATAGCGCACTAGAAAGCTCTAATAATATTGATTTGGCGGACATATATTAATCCAAAAATAAATCCTTTTTGATATGCTCTTCAAAATCCGGGTTATAAGCATACTTGGAAAAGTCGGTTTCGCCAGCGGCTTTTAGTACTTCCTCATCAATGAGCCATAAGCCGGTATAATTCTGACTTGGGTGAGTCAGAATAACTTTGGCGGCATCGGCCATAATGGCGGGCGTTCTGGCGTAATTCAGCATCTCTTTATTGCCCACTGCAAATTTAATGGCGGCGGTAGCGATATAGGTTTGTGGCCATAAGGTGTTGACCGCAATACCGTATTCTTTAAACTCTTCCGCCATACCTTTGGATAACAGGCTCATGCCATATTTGGACAAGGTATAAGGCGAATAGTCTTTGAGCCATTTGATGTTCATATTAATCGGCGGCGACAGGCTTAAAATATGTGGGTTGTCGGACTGTTTTAAATAAGGCAACGCATAATGAGCAAAGGCATAAACCGCACGAGAATTGATCTGCTGCATCAAGTCATAGCGCACTGGAGAAGTATCTGCGACTTTGGTTAAGCTGATAGCTCCTGCATTGTTAACGACAATATCAATGCCGGCAAACTCTTCGGCAACGGTTTTGCAGAGTTTCTTAATGGCCTTCTCATCGCGCACATCCAGTTGCACAGGAACCGCGCGACCACCAAAATCTTCGATCTCTTTGGCAACGCTATGAATCGTGCCAGGCAACTTAGGGTGGGGCTCGGCAGACTTGGCGGCGATAATCACAATGGCGCCTTCTTTGGCACAAGTGACGGCAATTTCGCGGCCAATGCCACGGCTCGCGCCAGTAATGATCACGACTTTATCTTTTAAAGATGTATTATTAATATTTGGCACTTAAATCTACCTTGGCTATTTGGAGAGTTCTTGTTCAATAGCACTTTCGAGTTTATGCGGCTTAGTAATAGTGGCAAAACGTTTGACTACTTTACCATCTTTACCTACTAAAAATTTAGTGAAGTTCCACTTAACATTGGTGCTACCAAAGAAACCACGGGCATTATCTTTTAAATAAGCAAATGCAGGGTGAGTATCATCGCCATTCACATCAACTTTTGAAAACAGCGGAAAAGAAATATTAAAGTTCAGGTCGCAGAAATTTTTGATTTCTTCGTCTGAGCCTTTTTCTTGGTCCTTAAACTGGTTACAAGGGAAAGCCAAAATCTCAAAGCCCTGATCTTTATATTTAGCATACAGTTCCTGCAAGCCTTTATATTGCGGGGTAAAACCGCAGGCACTGGCAGTATTTACAACCAGTAACACTTTTCCTTGGTATTCACTTAAAGAAATCTCTTTGCCATTATTTAAAACCGCCGAGTAATCGTATATGGTAGACATCAATTTGGCTCCATTAGCTTGAATATCCACATTCAACCGCTACTGGTCTGCGCTGTCAAGTTTAAACAGCTGGACGATATTTTTATCGGCACAGCTGGTATAAAAATAGAGAGAAACTATGAAAATCAAAGCCTTACTTTTATCTGGTCTGCTCCTTACCAGTCAATCAACCATTCTTTCAGCCAAAGCGCCAAGCCTTGATGCCAAGCATATTGAAATTGCCGAGCAGTTAAGGGATGAAGCGCTGAAATCATCGAAAGGCTACGAAATTGTTGAGTCTTTGACCACTGAGGTGGGCCCAAGAATGGCGGGTACAGCAGGCGATGTGGCGGCAGTTAAATGGGGTGAAGAAAAATTAAAAGAGCTGGGTTTCGATAGAGTTTGGAAAGAGCCAGTGACTTTTCCAACTTGGAAACGCGGGGTGGAAACTGCGGAAGTGATTTCACCTTACCCACAGCCATTAGTTATTACAGCTTTGGGCTTTAGTGTGGGAACGCCAAAAGGCGGATTAACTGCTGAGATTAAGGCTTATGACACGCTGGATGATTTAAAGAATGCACCAGAGAATGATGCCAAAGGCAAAATAGTCTTTATCAAATATAAAATGAAAAAAGCGCGTGATGGCTCAGGTTACGGCCCAGCAGTTTCGGCGCGCGGCTCAGGTGCGGTGGAAGCTGCTAAAAAAGGTGCTGTAGGCATCTTGATCCGATCAATTGGCACAGATTCTCATCGTATGGCGCATACGGGCATGATGCGTTATGCCGAAGGTGTGAATAAAATCCCTGCGGCTGCGCTATCTTCGCCCGACGCGGACTTGTTAGAGAATATGCTAAGACGCGGCAAGCCTGTCAGCGTCAAAATGACTTTGGGTTCTTATGATGGGCCTGAATACACATCTTATAATGTGATTGGCGAAATCACAGGTTCAGAAAATCCAGAAGAATATGTGATTATTGGCGGCCATTTGGACTCATGGGATTTAGGCACGGGAGCGCTTGATGATGGCGCTGGTATCGCCATTACCACTGCTGCGGCCGAATTGATTGCTCGCTTGCCCGAAAGACCCAAGCGCTCGATTCGTGTCATCATGTGGGCAAATGAAGAGCAGGGTTTAGTGGGTGCTAAGGCTTACGCCGAAGCTCATAAGCATGAGTTAGCAAATATTATTACTGGTGCCGAGTCTGATTTCGGTGCTGGCCCAATATGGCGCATCGATTCTCGAGTAAAATCAGATGCGCTGCCGATTGCCAAGAAAATTGCTGAAATTTTGCAACCACTTGGCATTACTTATGGCAACAATCGTGCGGGCGGTGGTCCTGATTTAATTCCGCTACGTCAAATGGGAATTTCGGTGTTCTCATTGCGCCAAGACGGTACAGACTATTTTGATTATCACCATACACCAGACGATACATTGGATAAGATCAATAAAGAACACCTTGATCAAAACACTGCGGCTTATGTGGTGTTAGCTTATTTAGCCGCGCAGATGGACGGTGATTTTGGTGCTAAAATAGAATAATCAATAAAATCAATAAGATCAATAAGATAGGTTGAACTGTCTCTTTGTTGTCATATGTCAGAACTGTGCTTGTCACAGTTTTGTCGTATAAGCACAATGCTGGTTTTGCAAAAATGACACCAGGTTTTGCAAATGAGGAAAAATGATGACTATTACAAGAAACTACCCTGGAATTGATGGAAATTGGGTTTATTTTGAAGATGGCGACAAACAAATCGACGTCTATATTTCGAATTTTTTTTGGCGTCAGGCGGTTTATGTGGATGGGGAAAAAATATCTCAGCGCTATAAATTTGTTAATCACCCTTTTTGGCATAAGGATAACGGCTACAAGTTAAAATTTTCATACATAAATTTTAGGGAGGGCGTTTGTGAACTTTATAAAAATGGTGAAATGATCGCCGCCAAGCACTTCAGCTTATATGATGAAAAATCTGCTAAAGATTTTGCAGGGCTAGTGATATTACATATGGTTTTTGCAGTTGGATTAGGCGTAGTTACCATAGCGATTTGGCGCTTGATCAAAAACTTAATCTAGTCATGAATATTAATGGCAGTTACATAAAGCAACTTAGAGTGGAGAAGGGCTGGACTCAGCAACATCTCGCTGATATTGCTGGCGTCAGTATGCGAACCATTCAAAGAGCTGAAAATAGTGGTATGGCATCGATGGATACTATTTCTGCGTTGGCTGCCTCTTTTGAAATAGAACGAGGTGATTTTTTAGTTCAATCTCAAGATAAAGCTCATCAGAAATTAATAATCACTCCAATCATGACTATGATATTAGTGCTGATAAGTTTTGCGGCAGGAGTAGCGGGCACTTATTTTATGATGCTAAAGTAAAGGCAGCTCAGGCTGCCTTTTTTGACGGTGTTAAATCTACTTCTCAATCACCACTTCCACATATTTTGATGGCACCACTAATGTCCCATCAGTAGCGGTATTAAACTCATCCAATAAAGCATAAATATCCGCTTCTAAGGCTTCCGCTTGTGGCGCATCCAACATTTCAAAAGTTTTCAAAGTCGGCCCATAGTAAGTTTTAAAAACTTCCATCCAGTGCTGGGGCGATTTATAGCGAAACTGATAGTTCTTTTCGTTGACTTGAATATTGGACGCTTGCTCACCAAATTGTTGCTGCAAGAAATCCTGTGTACCCCAATTGGCTGGCGAATTTACGCCTTGTGGTGGTGGGTTATATTTGCCGATCACTTTAAACAATTGGCCAATAAAACCATCAGGCGTCCAATTAGCCATACCAATTTTGCCGCCTTTTTTACAAACCCGCATCAGCTCGCTAGCGGATTGCTGTTGATTTGGGGTAAACATAACGCCAAAAGTAGACATCACATTATCGAAAGCCTCATCAGCAAAGGGCAGCGCTTCAGCATCTGCTTGTTGATAATTAACTGATAAATGATTGGCCTGGGCACGGTTTTTCGATTCGTTTAATAGCGACTCGACATAATCTGTTGAAGTAACATCGCAAAAGCGACGGGCTGCGGCTATAGTGGCGTTACCGTTGCCAGCGGCCACATCTAAAACCGATTGCCCCGAATGTAAGTCCATCGCCTCACACAATTCTTCACCAGTGATTTGCAGGGTAGAACCCACCTGTGAATAGTCGCCAGACCTCCAAACTTGTTGTTGCTTGGCTTTTATCGCGGAATAGTCGGGTGCCGATTGGGCTGCTTGATTGGTTTGCTGCATATATTACTCCTTCAATATACAAATCCATCGTTAACAAGAGTTTATAGCACAAGTATCGGTTAACTTCTGTGACCGAATTTAAGGAAAACAGAACCGCGTTTTTAATGGCTTTTGTGAACAATTACTAACTTTGATAAGCCTTAATGGCCATTTTGTGACTAGTATCAATTAAAACACTTGTTCAAATTCAGCAATCTGGCATAATCGCTGACCGATTTAGCCCGCCTTATAGCGGGTTTTTTATGGACTTTAGAATTTGTTATGCGATTAAAATTTAACACTAAAACCAAGAATAATGCCTTATTTGCTGGCCTATATTTATTGGTCATTGGCTTATTGTGCCTAGCATTCTTGGCAGAACCTAGCGACGCTGAGCTATTTAGCGGTACTCGCTTGGTATTGTTTTTATTGGTTATGCCATTAATCGTTAAAATGTTGATTCAGCTTTACGCGGCTTTTCAATACCGCAAGCAGTTGGGATATATTCCTACGCAATTGGAAAAGCCCAAGGTGAGTGTCTTATTACCTGCTTATAACGAAGAAGTGGGCATTATCAAAACCATCGAATCGGTGTTGGATTCGGATTACCCTGATTTTGAATTGGTGGTTATTAATGATGGCTCTACCGATAACACTGGCGATTTGATTCGTGATTTTGTTACCAAGCATCGCCAAAGCGAGCATAAAGTCCATATCGAATATTTGGATTTACCCAATGGCGGAAAAGCCAAAGCCTTAAATCATGCATTAACCTTTGCCAAAGGTGAAATCGTGATTACCGTGGATGCCGATTGCTTGATGGATAAAGCAGCTATTGGCAATTTCGTGAAGCACTTTAATCACCCGCAAGTTGGAGCTGTGGCGGGTAATGTGATTGTGGGTAATCGCCAAAAGCCAATTGAGTTAATCCAGCAGCTCGAATACGTTTGTGGCTTTTTCTTTAAGCGCTCAGATTCCTATTTTAATGCGGTGCACATTATTGGTGGTGCGGCGGCGGCTTATCGTCGCTCGGTGTTACAGAATCTACGCGGTTTCGATCCTGAAATCATTACCGAAGATGTAGAAATCTCCATGCGTATCTTAGGTCATGGCTTTAAAACTCGCTATGCTCATGATGCAGTGATCTATACCGAGGGACCATCGGACTGGAAGGGCTTGTGCAATCAGCGTTTGCGCTGGAAATACGGCCGTATCCTGACCTATAAAAAACATAAAGAATTGTTTTTTAATCAGCGCCATAAAAATCCTTATTTATCCTGGCTAGTCTTGCCATTGTCACTCTATGCTGAGTTAATTCTATTGTTCCAAGTGGCGCTGGTAACCTTATTTTTTAGCTACAGCTTCATCAGTGGTGATTACTTGCCGATGCTTATTATGATGGCCATTTCGACCAGCATGGTGACTTTGCAAATTCGATTGGATTCTAAAAAAGAGTTCCATAACAACTTACTACCGCTAATCCCCATAGCATGGTTACTGCTTTACGCCATTGATTTTGTTGAGCTGCAAGCCTTAACTCGTAGTATTAAAAGAATAGTTAAACGTCAGACATTAGAGTGGCAAAAATGGAGCCGAGTGGGGTTAAATCAAGAATCGGCAGAGCAGTCGGTTTAATAAGGATTCTAATTTTTTTAGGGTTTCTTGCCTCTAGTAGTAAAGCCGCTAGGGGCATAAATATTCCCTTCTTCATAAATTGAGACGTAGACCTTTTTAAGATCAGAGTTCTTAATTTGCACTTGATAGACATCTAGAAAGCCTTTTTTGAGACCAACAGTTTCGAATATCTTTTGATTAGTTTTAAATGCGCAGCACACACCGATTCTTTCAAAAGTCACTGGTTCTTTGTTTGGGCCAAGAAGAGAACTAAAATACTGGGCTGACCATGTATGACCCGCACCCTCTGCAATACCCCCAATCAATATCGGGTTTTCAGGATGAACGCCATAATTTGTTTCTTTAGTGGGCTTTAGCCACTCAAGGTAAGATGGGTCGTTGCTAGTGCCATTAGGAACTCCCTTCCCATTTACAGTCGTTATACCTTCGGCACTTAATGTGCATGGAAAAATTGAAGCAACAATTAATAAAGCGAGATTACATTTATTCATCATTCATCCATGAGATGTTTAAATTACGATAAATCTGAGATTAACAGATTAGACAACCCAGCACTAGCATATTAGATGGGAGCCTTATTTATCAGCTTGTGAAGATAAAGTTGCCAGCTATAATATGCGACATTAAATTTTAATGGTCTATTCATGCTTTTCTTTGAAAACACTTCCCTAAGACGCGGTAAAAAAGTTCTGTTTGAGCAGGCGTCTTTTATCGTTAATCCGCAGGATAAAGTGGGCGTTACTGGTGCTAATGGTACTGGTAAGTCATCGCTTTTCGCGCTGGTAAGGGATGAATTGGAAGAAGACGAGGGGGATTTTTCTAAATCCAATGGCATTGTGATATCCAGCGTGCGTCAGGAAACGCCCAGTGTATTGATCCCAGCGATTGATTATGTGTTGCAAGGTGATGCGGAGCTGATTGAACTGCAAACTCGGTTAGAGCAGGCCGAAACCAATAATCAAGGCGAACTCATTGGCGAGCTGCATCAAAAGCTGGCGGATATTGATGCCTATACAGCTCATTCCAGAGCAGGTGCTTTAATGCACGGCTTGGGCTTTACCTCTGAGCAAGAAAACTTAGCGGTTAACAGCTTTTCTGGTGGTTGGCGAATGCGCCTAAATCTAGCGCAAGCATTAATGTGCCGCTCGAACCTATTACTTCTGGATGAGCCCACCAAC
>JABXIW010000011.1 GCA_013372875.1 Gammaproteobacteria bacterium
AGCCAGAGTCAGGCTAAGCGATACTTTAATAGCGAATTTTATTTTGTCGTTCATAGTGTCAAAGTTTGCTCAGGCTTATCGTTATAAGTTGATGAATTTCTTATGTGAATAATCAGAATCTTGTTCTGAATAAATTCGGGGGGCGGAATATAGCGGATAAAAAAGTGTGCTTTGTAAACCCTTTGTCAAAACACAAAGTGCGTATTTGGCTCGATCTCGCGCTTGCCCTTGGCGTTATTGACGAAACGCCTAAAACGAGCAAAATCGCGATCTGTGATGATTCTTACTTTTGAAACAAAATCGTCGTGTTGTGTGAGCCAATTCTCACCTTATATCCTTCGCCTAATACTAAAGCAGGTCACTCGTACCATCTGCGATGAGCTTTGCTGCTTTAAAAAGCATAGATGATGAATGGGTATTTGAGAGGGAAAGTTATTACTTTTTATCGGCTTGCCGATTGTTCGCTTGTTTTTTTGGATCGAGATAAAAAAACTAAAGCGATACCGCCAAGAATGATGCCACTGGTTAAAAGTGTATGCAGCGAAAGAGGTTCGTGGAGTACGACGGTGCCTAGTAGCAAAGCAATGGCTGGCACGGAAAGTTGGCTGACGGCGGCTTGAAGCAAAGAGAGCTTACGCATGACTTGATACCAAAGTGTATAACCAAGGCCAGATGCAATGGCGCCAGACGTGATAGCGAGCAAAATTCCGCTCAGAGAGAGATGGATTGAGGACAGCATCAATGGTGATAGCAGTATGCCAATTATAGATGCAGCGATAAATCCCCACGTGATGCCACTACTTGGAGAAGGTGCTTGTTTGCCGAGCGCAGTAAACGCAGCCCAACAAACGCCAGAAATCAACATGAGAAGTGCAGAACTGATGTCGGGGCGAGTGGCAGATGGCAACATTAACCAAACAAAGCCAACAATCGAAAGGCCGATACCGATGATTTCGAGAAACTGAAAGCGCTCACCTTGCCACCAATAGATGGCCAGTAACGTCAGTTGCACGGCACCAAACAAAAGCAAAGCACCGGTTCCTGTCGCCAGTTGTAAGTACGCGAAAGAGAAAAGGGCAGCGTAACCAAATAACGCCACGCCAGCAAAAAAGCGAAAGCGAGAAGTTGGCCGATCGGTTTTCCACTGACCTCTCACGACAAGCAATGCGATTAAGGTAATCGCGCCAGATATCAATCGAACGAGAGTGAAGCTTCCTGCATCAATCAACCCTTCGGCCAATGCAAGTCGGCACAATAATGAATTGGCGGCGAACGCCAGCATCGTAATAGCAGTGAGTAAAAAGGTCGACATCCTTGGCCCTTAACGCAGAAATATGGATTGAGTGTAGCGTCAAACGACCTTTTTCATTAGTTGATAAAGTGATTAGTTATAGCCATCAGAGCGAGAAAATAATCAAAAATCACCAGAGAAAACCTGACCTTAGCCTGAGTGTTACTGTGGTAGGGATGGTTGTTCGTACAATGACTTGATGGTGTTTTTCAACCATAGCAATTTGGGATTGTACGCATTGCGTTTATGCCAAATCATGGTAAATGGAATCAGTAACTTGTCTTGTTGAGCTTGGTCTAACGGAATTGGCAAGCACACTAAATCGAGATGCAGCTTTTCTGTGTAGCTTTTGCAATAGTGCGGCGCGGTGGTGATCATGCCATGCGTCGGCTGCGCTGCCATAAAAAGGGATTGCTCAAAGTTGGACATCGTCAGCCCGATAGAGCGCTGTAGCCCTAGCTCCGTTAACACTTCATCCAACGCCCAAGTTTCACTTTTTTCCCAAACAATATTGATGTGTTGGTAGCTCAGAAAGGTCTCGAGATTCCACTCTTGCTGTAATGCCGGATGATCTTTATGTAAATACACCATCGGCAGGTCATAAAATAGAATCTCAAAATCCAAGAAATACGGCAGAAGATCCAACGACTCTTTCGATCTCGGGTGACTTTCTCGGCCGGTAAAACCGATATCCGCCTCGCCTCGAATGATGGCGTCGAGTGAATCGTAATCCCAGTTACTGGTTTTTACTTTCGCTTCAGGGTATCGCTGGTGGATAGCGACGATGAGTCTGTCCAGCACCGTGAGTACTAATGGCGACTCAATCGTGATATCAAAACGCACTCCTTTCGGCGTAATATCGCTGCGTTTTTCTGCAATCTGGCTGCCAATTTGCAGCCATTCTGCAAGATCTTGCTCCATGCTTTGCGCCAAAGGCGTTGGCGCAAGACCTTTAGGTGTTTTGACAAACAAAGGATCATCGAACCAATGACGAAGTTTGTTGAGCGACTTACTTACGGTAGAGGGCGTAACGTTCAGCTTTTTCGAAGCTTTCGAAACGCTTTGCTCTTGCAGCAATAATTGCAGAGTGAACAGTAAGTTTAAATCAAGTCGCGCTAGGGATTTCTTCATAATGGGTATCGTGAACAGGCTTTGGAATCAATAGTATTAGAGCAAGGCTGATTACGCTACCTAACACTAAGATAAACACCAACATATTCAGTGCACTCACGCCGATGAAACCCATAAACCAAATATAGAACGCTGAACTACAAACTTGAGCAATGCCCAGTAACGAGCTTGCCACGCCTGCTTGTTGAGAGAATGGGCTGAGCGCTTGGCTCATGGCCACGCCAAAGCCACAAGCGAAGCCAGCGCAAATCAGCCCAAGTCCGAACACATAGTAATGAGATTGTCCATCATGGAAATGGGCAGCACTGAGCACGATGGCTGCACAAGCGAGCAATACTTGAGAGGTCATCATTAAGGTTCGCTGCTTAAAAATCCCCAATGCCAATGGCGCCGAGAACGAAATCAACATACTGATCGTCGCAGTCCCAGCCATGATGGAAGAATAGCCACCGCGATCAAAACCAAGCATGCTCATCACGACAATTGGTGAAGCGTTAACAAAGGTCAGAATGGTGGTCACTCCAAGTGCAGTAATGATCAGCCTACTGATAAAAAATCGCTCGAAGAAAGTCTCTTGATGGCTCTCTGGCGTTGTCTGTTCTTCACCTTGTTGGCTGGGTAGCGATTCCTTGAGAACAAAAATGGCCAATACACTGACGAGAATGCCCATTCCTGCCATCGTGGTAAACAAACTCGGCCAAGGAAATTTCAGCATAATCAAGTGACCAATCACGGGGGCGATCACTGGAATGATACAGGTGATGCCATTGAGCATCGACAATACTTTCGCGCGGCGTTCATCGTCTAACGTGTCGCGTAAAATCGCGAACGCGACGACATAGCAAGATCCAGCCCCGATGCCTTGGCAAAAGCGAGCAATCAAAAAAGTGTTTGGTTGTTCAGCCATTCCGCCGAGAAAAGATGCGAGCACGAAGATCATCGCGCCGACGACGGCAACAGGCTTTCGTCCCACAGAGTCTGCAATTTTCCCCGCGAATAACATCGTGGTAGCCATGCCAGCTAAATAGATCGAAAACGCAATATGCAACTGTGATTCACTGGCGTTGAGATCTGACGCAATTTGAGGCAAACCAACAAGATACAAATCAATGGCAGTAGGGTAGAGTAAAACGAGTGCAAAACTACAAAGTAAAAAACGGGACATGGAAACCTCTCTATCGAATGGCGAGGATAATAGAGTGCTAAACGTTTGCCTGCGAGTGGGAAATACGACACTAGGTATTTCTATTTACGACATACCCTGTATGAATTGAGCATAAAAACAACAAGGAAGATTATGATTACCATTGAAAAGTATTCGCCTGAGCGACATGAACAAACTTGCGAACTTAGCGTGCTAGAAGAGCAATCGCAGTTTACGGTCGCGGATGTGGGTGAAATGCTTACACGTCTTGAACCCACAGAGCTTCCGCATCTGATTTTGGCAGACGATGACGTGGTTGGCTTTTTTCTATTTGATGCAGCTTACAGCGAGAAATACGATTTTTGCCCGAAAAACAGTTTAGGCGTGCGTGCTTTGCTGGTGGATCACCGTCATCAAGGCAAAGGCATCGCCAAGCAAGCTATTCAACAGTTTGCCGATTTCGCCAAACGCCATTATCCCGAGTTTGATGCGCTTTATCTCACCGTGAATTGCCGCAACATACCCGCTTATCAGTGTTACTTAAAATCAGGGTTTGAAGATACCGATGAGCTTTACCACGGCGGCCCCGTTGGACCGCAGCACATTATGAAACAGCCGCTTTAACTAGGAAAACACCAAGGATGGAAATATGAGAATTGAAATTGACGATTTAGAACGGCCGCAGGTGCTTGCGTTGTTGGAAGAGCATTTGCAGGACATGTACGCTACATCGCCACCAAAGAGCGTGCATGCGTTAGATGTAAGCAAGTTGAAGCTGCCTTCAATCACGTTTTGGACGGGCTGGGATGGTGAGCTGCTATTGGGGTGTGTGGCAATGAGCCAACTAGAAGATGGTCACGCAGAGTTGAAATCGATGCGTACGACGCCGTCGGCGAGAAAACAGGGCGTGGCATCCCGCTTACTCAATCACGTGATTGAGCAAGCGAAACATCAGGGGATACAACGTCTCAGTTTGGAAACTGGGTCGATGGCATTTTTTGAACCCGCGCATCGCCTATATGAAAAACATGGCTTCGCGTACTGCGAGCCGTTTGGCGACTATCAACCTGATCCAAATAGCCGCTTTATGACCCTAGTGTTGTAGCCCGTCGCAACTAAAAGTTAAAGTAGTAATTAGCTCCTGGCGAGATGAGTGATGCACGCTCACGCGCCAGTTGTTTTCTTCTCTCTCTAATACGCTTCGCGTTGTCTTTATCTAAGTTTGCATCCAATTGATGATCAAGGCGTGATATCTCCGCATCTAATGCGTTAATGCGTTGTTGACGCTGATATTCTTGATGGCCTAACTGATAGTTTTTAAGGAAAAGATCGTTAGAGCAAACGCCATAGTAGGTTTTTCCTTCTACACCCACTGTGTAACCATTGTCTGGCGAACAGTAAAGAATAGTGCCTTTATCAAAACCGTCTTGCCACTCAACGTGATTTGGCGTTACGCCTGCTTCGCGACAGTCTTTAATGTATTCGTACAAAATGTTTGGGTTGTTGCCTGAGCGGCCATCTTGGTAGCCGACGCGATACCAATCTGCGGTTTGGCATTGTTCTGGCGACATGCTGCTACAACCAGAAAGTAATGCAAACATGGCAAAGAGAAGCGCAATGCGTTTCATGAAGTGGATTCCTTGTTACTGCGTTAGGTTCGCTGATTATAAATGAACAGTGTTCATTTCCAATAGATAAAATTAATAATTACCGACTTATTGATGCGTTGCGCTTGTGAGTTTGTCAGCTTGAAGCAAAAATTTCTTGCTTGTGGAACGAGCGTTTTTCGTCAGTAGTGATGTTACGAATAGAGTAGTTTGCGTGAAGGTAGAGGCGAGATTAGTGGGGGTGGGAACCTCTTCGTAAGCCGCATCTATAAACAGTTACCTGCGCGGATGTTACTTTTTCTCAGAGATTCCCATATCAAAAGCCCCTCGATCGAGGAGGAATGGGACTTTCGATAACTTTATGCTTAACTTTCAAATGAAAGTTTGTTGCCAAACGTGGATTTCCAGTCTTTGTCAAATTGATCGACAGCCGGCTGAACTGCTGGATGAGAAAACATCTGCGCGGCCACATCGACAGGTAAGGTGATCGCTTCAATACCTAACTTCATCACTTCCATCGCTTGTTGGGTATTCTTAAAACTCGCTGCCAAAATTTTTGCAGGCAGTTGGTTTTGATCCAGTAGCAATTGCAGGTCTGCGACCACTTCTACACCGTTTCCGTTCATCGCATCAATACGGTTCACATAAGGCGCAAGATAGTCAGCGCCACACAATGCCGCAAGGAAACCTTGCTGAGCAGAGTAAATAGCAGTGGCGAGCACTTGAATTCCCTCTTTTTTCATTAACTTAATTGCCGCTAAGCCCGTTTCGGTTGCTGGCACTTTGACGACCATATCATAGGGTAATTCATGGATTTGGCGCGCTTCTTCTACCATGCCTTCTACAGTTGTGCTCACCACTTGAGCATGGAAACG
>JABXIW010000184.1 GCA_013372875.1 Gammaproteobacteria bacterium
CATTCCTGAAGAACAAATCATCGGCAGTGCGTTGAAATACGAATACAGCTTTAATGATGGTCAGCCTAAAGTGATGAAGTTGGGCGAACTGTTAACGCTCGATGATAAAGAAGTGAAAGTCGAAAACATCCAGTACATTATTGGTAAGAAACCAGTGCTCGCCGTTGGTAACTCGGACGGAGACCAAGCGATGATGCAGTGGGCGACAAGCCAACCAAATTCTATGGCGATGATTGTGCATCACACTGACGAAGCGCGCGAGTGGAAATACGACCGTCAATCGGACGTTGGCCGCTTAGATAAAGCGTTAGACGAAGCCAATGCGCGTGACAACTGGCAGCTTATCGACATGAAAAACGATTGGTGCGCTGTTTATTAAACAGGAGTGCTGTTCGAAGCCCAATCAATTTACGAACCAAGACCGAAAAATTCCCCACGCTTTGGGGAATTTTTCTATTTGCACGCCAAATTCTTTTATTTCTTCACGATCACTTCACGCTTCATCACACAAAATGCACTTCTACTCACTAAGTTGATTTGAAGAGGCAAAATTAGAATGAACAAAACACTTCTTGCGTTACTTGTTACCTGCTCAGTTTCGGTATCTGCGGCTCCTTATGTAGGTCTGGAATATGGATTAGGCACCACTGACCATGATTTGGAACCTCACTTTTCAGCTGAAAACGTAACACTCAACCCTGAACTTGAAGATGGTATTTTCTCAGGCTTTATCGGTTACGCATTTAATGACAACTGGGCATTGGAACTGGGTTACAGCCAGTTTGACCTTGATGATAGTCGCTCAAAAAACCTAGGTATCAAGCCAATCGATGGCAAAGATTACCATCATGAAATGGATTGGGATGCGTCAATCAAAGCCAAACAAGTGTCGTTGGCTCCAGTGTTTAGCTACGCATTAAATGATAAATGGACAACAAAATTCAAAGCGGGTCTAACTTACACACAATACGACGCCAAGGTTTCTAAACATCAAGAATACGAGCTTGTCGCGAACGACGATGTGGAAATGACCAACACGCTTTTCCATAGCGCGGAGAAAAATAACGAGTTCGGCGCAATGTTCTCTGTGGGGGCGGAATACCAAGTGTTCCCAAAGCTCACCATTGGCGCAAACGCAAAATACCAACTAGACAGCTACGCAAACACAGCATCCTTTAACGTAGGCACAACTTACTACTTCTAATTTAAGGAAACGATAATGAAAAAAATGATTTTGGCATCCATGTTTGCCCTACTTTCAAGCTCGGCTTTCGCCGCTTTTAATGGCCCAGAAGTAAGCGTAATCAACACAGTGAAAGATGCGCAAAACGCAACCGAAGACAGCGCCGTAATGCTCACTGGGCACATCATTCAATCACTAGGTAACGAGACTTACTTGTTCAAAGACAGCACTGGCGAAATCGAAGTAGAGATCGACAACGAAGAATGGATGGGCTTAGACGTGACACCAAACGACAAAGTGGCAATTCGTGGCGAAATCGATTCAGAATGGACCACCATGCAAATCGACGTAGATACCATCCAAAAGCTATAAACGAGTCCTAACAACGAAAGTCCTCTAGCCAAGGAGCTATTCGTTGAAACAGTAAAAAATAGTGATAAAACAAAGCCACCCATCGGTGGCTTTATTTTTGCTCATCTCATAAGGTTGGACTTAGTGCGTTACGCACGGGCAATCTTTAGGTAGCACCAACTTCAAACTCTTTGGCTGCACTTCAAATCGAATTTTACGGGAGTGATACGGTTCGCCATCCAAGTTAAGTGGTAGAGGATTCGGAAAATCGATCTCCAACCAACTGGCTCGGGTGTGTTTCACAAACTCGCCTTTCTCGGATGGGTTGTTAATCTCTTCAATGACTTGGGGCAATTCATGCGGTAAAAACGGACGAACCAGCGTTAAGTCCATCAAACCATCATCAATCATCGCATGGGGAGCGAGCTGTTGACCGCCACCAGCTAAGCGGCTGTTGCAAAATGCCCCTAACAACATTTCGCCATCGTAGCGGCCCCCTTCGATAATGATGCTGCCATCATAAGGTTTGAAGCCGAGCGCCTTAACAACGCCAGTCAGTGTGTAAGCCCCACCACCGATAAAGTTTTTTAACTCAACAGGCGTTTCTGCCGTCACTTCTGCGCCAAAACCCGCCGCCGCAACATTGATAAAGCAACGATCGTTCGCCTTAACGCAATCAACAGACAGCGCTTGCCCTTCCACTGCCAACGTTAATGCATCAGCAATCGAATCTGGAATATGATTCGCGGTCGCAAAATCATTGGCCGTACCAAGCGGAATAATGGCAAGTTCAGGGCGACTCTCATGAGCAATGTGGATAAGTGCCGAAGCAGCCTCATTGACAGTGCCATCGCCACCCGCAACAACAATACGCTCAATACCATCCGTTACCGCTTCTTTCACGAGACGCGGCATATCTTGCGATTCCCAAGTGACGCGAACTTGCACATCTACGCCCCTGTCTCTCATTTTCATGATGGCGTCTCTTAGCTCAGGATTACCGGCTTTTTTGCCGTTTAGAATCGCTCGTATTGTCTTCATATGGACTTCCTATTTCTTGATGACTTTCCCTGCGTGTTTGATTTGCGCGCGCAACCACTGATGAGCACTTTCATTAGTGCGACTAGGGTGCCAAATGGTGCAAAGATCGTAAGTTGTTACATCAAATGGAAACGGCAGTGCTTTCACATGATAGGTATTACTGAACAACTTAATCATCGATTCTGGCATCAAACCAATGTATTCGCTACCGCAGATAACCGGCAACATTTCCAGTGCTCCTGCGGCTCGATACATGATTTTGCGTTTGTCCAAATCAACAATGTCTTCTGCACTCAGCATGCTTTTTCGGCTTTGCCACTGCGATACTGCAACGTGTTCTTCTTCAAAAAACTGCTCTTGAGAAATGCTCTCTGCGATACGAGGGTGATCTTTGTTACACACCACCATCAAACGCTCAGTGATCACGGGTTCAACTTTCAAGACCGTTCTCCCGCGTGGTGCTAAATCGATAATCAAATCATAACGTTGTAAGCGTAGATCACTTTCGTAATCCTCAGTAAACAGCGGGTGCACTTCCAAAGCGATATTCGGCGCTAACTCGTGAATCTGCTTCATCAACTGTGGCAGCAACTCGTAGCTTAAAATCGACACGCAAGCGATAGAGAAAATGCGATTGGAAACTTTAGGATCAAACTCAACCGATGCCGACAGCGTCGAGGTAAAGTTCTTTATCGCCGCAACCATGGCCGGATAAATATCGACAGCAAACGATGTTGGCTCAACACCAGAAGAACTGCGGTGAAACAATGGTTCGTCGTAGATATCGCGCAATCTTGCTAGCGCTTTACTCACCGCGGGTTGGGTGATGTCTAAACGTGCCGCCGCCCGAGACAAATTACGCTCTTCGTAGATGGCGATAAAAATGGGAATGAGATTAAGATCGGTCGGTTTCATGCTATTAAATTTTTCGAAAATCACTTTTTCTATTTTAATCTAACAGCATGATAGTTAACGCAGCCAAGTACAAGAAATGGGCGGTACGACCTGTTTTAATGAGTTTTAACTCAATTTTGACGTACACCATTCACCGCATAAGTGAGCAGCTAGCGTGCAGGCCAAAGCTTACATTAAGATTTGCCTAAATATGGGGTAAGAAACTCGCTGACTTCCTTGCCGCATAAACCAATTTCTACCTCAATACCGGCTTGTTTTAGAATCTCGATACCTCGACCACTGTTGCGCGGATCTGGATCCAACATGGCTACGACGACTTTGCCAATACCGGATTTCACTAATGTCACCGCGCAAGCTGGCGTGCGACCTACAAACGAACACGGTTCGAGCGTAACGTATGCCGTCACCGATTCTAACGAGCCTTGATATGCATTCAGCGCTTCTACTTCCGCGTGGTTGCCACCAATAGCTTGAGTATGACCTTCTGAAACAATTTGGTTGTCTTTCACTAACACGCAGCCAACCGGCGGGTTTGGTTGACATTCAGGAAGCGCATTTTTGGACACTTCCAATGCGCGGCGCATAAACTCTTGGCTCATTTGAACTCTATTCTCTAATAAAAACGAGGCGCTATATTAGCGCCCCGTTTTATTCATTGCCATCTCTTCCAATGACTTTGTCCAGTTCTGGTAACGCTCGCGGAATACGGAATTTAAAACGTTGTTGTTTGGTCTGGATCTTGCGCCACATCGACTTCATTAAATGAGCGCTATTTTCACCATTTTGCATTCGCGACGCACTTTTTTGCCACGATTCACTCGAATCGGCTTTGGTCATTTCCAGCTCTGCCGTATTTAAACGCAATTGTTTGTACAATACGGTCCTTGCTTCAGACCAACGTTTAGCCTTTAACAAACGGTGGAACGTCAACCATGCTGGTGTCGGTCTGTTGCGGTAGTAACGTTTAATGGCTACCAATGAAACAGTCACAAAACCCAACAATACAAGCGTGGAAACAATCCATGCAAAATACGTTTTGATGAAGGATTTCAACGTGTGCTTCGCGGCAAATGTTTTGCCCTCTAACACCACCGTTTCCACTTGCTGAGTCTTACTGTTCCACCAACGGAACTCATAATCTGGCAGGGTTAATTCACCACCTTGTTGAATCACGTACACGCTCTCTTCTGTGCGTGTTGACTGGTAATCACCACGAGTTTGCGTATCCGTAAGACGGTGCGGTTGAGGATACGCTTGGTAACGGGTTGTTGATTCTCCTTTCAGCAAGTCTGGTAACAACACAGATAGTGAATCTTGAGCTGAAATGGTGATTTTACGCGTGATTGCATCCCCAACTTTGAGTGTCTCAGTGGAGGTTTCCCACTCTTGTTTTACGTCTACGTGCGTTGCAGAAAACCAAGGCGTGTCACCGCTCAACAATCCCGATGGCAAGACAGTTTTGAACTTAATCGGCTGCGTGTAAAGTGTGCCTGACACCTTCTCGCCGTCCGGCGCCGACACCTGAACGCCCACAGCGACAGGTGGAATCACAAAATCACCAGATGCTTGTGGATACAAAGTCACTTCCCAGCGTTGACGCGACCAAGTTTGTCCGCCCTTGTGCTCCGTGAAGTTAGTGGCTAACTGATTACGCTGTTTGGCGATAACATTGGGCATTTCAATACTGCCAATTCGCGTCCCACCCGTAAACCAGCGCGGCGTTGCCACTTCGATGGTTAAAATGACTTGCTCGTTGACACTAAAACTTGGCGTTTTACGCTTTTCTCCAGCCGTTGGTTGTTGACCAACCCACGCTTGCAACTCAACACCATGATTGCGTTGAAGATCGTAAATGTCCTGAGCGAAAACGTGACGACTTACGAACAGACTCAAACAAACCACTAACCATGCCACTATCCGTACAGGAAGTGCAAAAGAGGTAACGCGATAGACATTCATCATCATTGGGCAGCCTCCTCTGTATTGTGTTCCGTTGTCGTAGTTGATCTACCCGTTGTTGGCGAGCGTAATTGAATTTGGAATTTAGCGC
>JABXIW010000162.1 GCA_013372875.1 Gammaproteobacteria bacterium
TATGTAGGCGGTGGTGGTGTTGGGGTGGCTAACTTGGATTTGTATAAACACATCTCCTTTGGCCCGATTGATAAGGAAATCAAATTTGGAACCAAAACATCGGTCGCAGTGCTGGCTCAAAAAGTGCAATTTCGCATTGCCGATACGCCATTAATGCTTGGTGTAAAACAAATGTTGGCGAAGTCTAAAGTGGAATCGGATAGCAAGCTGATAGATAAGGTCATGCAACTTACCCTTGGAAGTGAAGCTGTAACGTCTGGATTAGGTGTGCTCGCTGAATACGATACTCGCGATAATCTCTTTTACCCTAGCAAAGGGTATAAAGTGACTGCTGACTATATGATTTATGATGATGCTTTAGGCAGTGATTATAATTATCGTACTTTTAACCTTGATGCAGAAGCCTACATCCCGATTGCGGAAAAATGGACGTTAGGTTTGGCTGGCAACTACCAAAATTTTGAGCAGAAAGATTCTATGGTGTCACCGACTGCAAAGCCGTATGTCGTACTGCGGGGTGTTTCTTCATACCGTTACCAAGGTGATGAAATCGAAACCTTGCAAGCTCAACTTACTTACAGCATTAATCATCGTTGGAAAGTGAGTGGGTTTTATGGCGCGGGTCAAGCGGCCCAACGTAGTGGTGATGAACAAGACAGCCGAGTTAATGCTGGTGGCGTAGGCTTTCGTTATCAAATTGCTCGTCGATATGGTCTACACATAGGTATGGACTATGCGATGAGTGATGAAGAAAGTGCTATCTATTTCAATGTAGGCAGTGGCTTTTGAATAGTCACCGAGTCAGTCTAACGAAAAGGTGTCTATCAAGTCGGTGGTTATTCAATCAACGCCACGAAATGAACTTCATCCTTTTAGAAAGGAAGTCTCATATTTATTTGAACAAGGCCCTAATGTTTTCACAACATTTGAAGATGATGATTATTATCAAGGTTAAGTCAGTAAAAGTATTTCATATCTCAAAGAGAATGAAAGTTACATTAATGAAAAATCTCGCTTAGAAGAGATTTATGTATTGTCAGAGACGGTTTTGGTTAAGCCTGTATAGATTACTTGTAGTCGTTCTGAAGGTCTTCATGTTTTTGTAAGGCTTTGTCCAGCATCGATCTAGCTGATATGGCTAGCTCAGTTCTACCCGATTCCTTGCTGGCAACTTGGAAGAAATCCTTCTTAGTTGCCTAAATCACATATATGCCCCATTGTGTGCCAGCGTCAATTGAGTCTGTTCCCTGTTGCTCTGTCTCATGACTGAGTTTTGCTAATACGTTTAACATGTCTACATAAGAAGGATACTTCGCTGAGTAACAATAAAAATTCAGTGACCTTGTTAATTGCTCAGTTGCCTATAGGGCAGCTATAATTTTCAGCTACTACTTAGTTGTTATTTGGTATTGGCTAACATTCAAGTAATGAATAACCTTATCAGCGACAGGAGTTCACAATGAAAGTTTATGGGCAAAAAACGATAGAGGTCGTTGTCGATCAATATTGTGATATCTGTGGTGCTAGCGTGATGGTCGATTCAAATGGTGTTCAGTTACAAGAAGTTGGTGAACTGACTGCTAACTGGGGATTTGGGTCAAAAATGGACGGTATTAATCACCACCTTGATATGTGTGAAAGTTGTTTTCAAGTTGCATTATCTGCTCTAAAGGAGCATCGCCGAAGCATTGTAATGTTCGATGATGAGCAAGACCTTCCAGATGAAAAATTTGGTCAACAACCTGTTGGCTAAAATCAGACTCGCTTGTTAGTGAAACAAGCCGTTTCCCAATTGTGCAACAGCCTGTTGCACAAATCAGTCAAAATCAAAAATGCCCCAAAATCAGTCAGAACAAATACTCGCTCATATCTTGTTAACGTGCGTTTTCCCTACCAGAAATTATCCGAATTCAGAACATCAAGAAATTAAACGTCAATGAGCAGTCTAAGCTCACAATATAACCACTAACCTATTGATTATAAATTGAAGTGATAAATGAAAGACGGCATTATGCGAATAGAACATTAGACGCGACGGTTAGCCGTCTAAGTAGCGTTATGTGCCCAGTCAGGAGTAACGAATAGGAATATTATGAGAATTACAGGCTTTGATGTGTTTGATGAGAATGGTGATGCACTAGATGCCGATACACATGGAAACAACGTAGCTTTTAGTTGTTTTGTATGTGGGCACCCCGTCTTGGCCGTTTGCTTAGATAATCAAAGGGGTTCAGATGAAGATCACCCAGCAAACTGTAAAGGCAAAGACTGTAATGCCGCTTATGTTTTGGATGTACGTGAACGAATGGAAAAAATCTATATTTTCAACGTAAATTCAGGCACATAACAAAGCGTTAAAGAGGGATTCGTGCCGCGTGGCATTTTTGGTATGCGGTGATTTTTGTGGTGAAAATGGTCTGCGGAAAGCTGGTTTATGCGGCACTCACCCCTTAACGCGGCGTTATGTAGCAAGAGGAATTTATGAAAATCGATAGCACCAATATCAAGTACACAGATTTGTCAGATTGCCTCCATATGAAGATCAAGATTATTGGCAAATCAAATAGAAAAGGCAGTGGTAAAAGCGTTGGTGGGCAAGAAAACTGCTCTGGATTTAACATTAATAAATATGTTTTCGACGGTATGTCAGTCAATGAATACCAAACGATGATAACTAAAAGATTTCTCAAAGAGGACCCGCAGTTCTCACTGACAAAGCACTTAAAGTACGATATCGAAAAAGGGTTTTACGAACTACGCGATTAGCTACATAACAAGGCGTTTAAGGCGGATTCACAACGCTTGGCGTTCTCAGTCCAAGTTGAATTTAGTTTTTAAAGTACAATGGTTTAGGTTTGGTGGTTGGCGTCGTTCACCACTTAACGCGGCGTTATGTTCTAAGGGAGACGTCATGCTAAGAGTTAAACTTACTAGAGATAGTGTATGTATGGGGGACGACTGCGATGCTCCTCATTTCTTAGAGTTAGAATTATCAAATGACTCAAATATTCAAAATCTAGTTGATGCTGTTGATGCCAAATCTTATTTGGCTAAAGTTGCTGGCTTAGGACATTTATGGTTACTGTTGGTTAACGATAAACAAGTGGTTGCATTAAAGGGTAACAGTATGAAAGTTCGTGAAAATGGTGACGTGTGTTTATCTCTATTAGCTGTAGATGGCACTCTAAATGTGCATTTTAAATACTTAAGCTCACGAACATAACAAACTGTTTAAGAGGGATTCGCA
>JABXIW010000198.1 GCA_013372875.1 Gammaproteobacteria bacterium
ATAGGGTTGTAATCACCAGCCACGCGCTTAGCAAAGTGACTTGCTTGTTCGCGAGTGAATTGAAATTGATGATTATTGTTTGAAAAATAAGGTGTTAGAAACATAATTATTAAGTAGTAACCAAAACTGTAAGGGATTATATGCGAATATCTGAGTAGCAATGGTCCATCCAGTAGAAAGTTCACTGCATTTTGACAATGCGCACCCAGATCAGCAGATAAACGTTTAAAAACACATGCTTGAATCGCTTATCCATTTATGATGCGAATAAGTGCGTCGCGCGACTCTGATATCACTCACGAATTGTTAAGAGTATAGACACAAAAAAGGCCCCACGAAGAGGTGGAGCCTAGACTGAAGTTTGCTTCTACAGGTTAATGTACGCTTGGCAGAAGGTTCTCTGGCATAAGTGCGTTATGTAGAGCAAGTTTCAACAATGTGTTTGCTTGCTCGATATCGGGTGCAAAGTAACGGTCTTTATCGTAGAACGACACTTTTTCACGCAGCATCTGTTTTGCAATTTCGATTCGCTCTGACGATTTATTTGGCGCTCTGAAATCCAAACCTTGCGCCGCCGATAGATATTCGACAGCCAGAATGCCGCGAGTGTTTTCACCCATTTCTTTCAGTCTTCGAGCCGCGAATGTCGCCATTGACACGTGGTCTTCTTGGTTTGCTGATGTTGGTAAGCTGTCTACTGAGGCTGGGTGAGCAAGGGTCTTGTTTTCACTTGCCAATGCCGCAGAGGTTACTTGAGCAATCATGAAGCCAGAGTTCACGCCACCATTATCGACTAAGAATGGCGGCAGTTTTGATAGCGCGCTGTCGATGAGAAGTGCCATACGACGCTCGGACAAACTGCCGATTTCTGCAATGGCGAGAGCTAAGTTGTCGGCTGCCATCGCAACAGGTTCTGCATGGAAGTTACCGCCGGAGATGATGTCGTTATCTTCAGCAAATACTAATGGGTTATCAGAAACGGAGTTCGCTTCTACTTGCAATACTTCAGCGGAGTTACGAATTTGCTGCAAACACGCGCCCATTACTTGCGGCTGACAACGCAGTGAGTATGGGTCTTGCACTTTTTCACAGTTGGTGTGCGATTCACCAATTTCACTCGATGTATCCAGTAGGTGACGATATGCCATTGCCGCATCCATTTGGCTACGATGGCCACGTACGCGGTGGATTCGAGGGTCAAATGGGCGACGGCTGCCTAGTGCGGCTTCTACAGACATGGCTCCACACACGGTTGCTGACGCGAAAAGATCCTCGGCAATAAACAGACCTTCTAGCGCGAATGCTGTTGAAGCCTGTGTACCATTGAGTAACGCCAAGCCTTCTTTTGGCGCTAGTGTAATAGGCTCAAGACCAGCAATTTTTAGTGCTTCGTAGCCTGATACAATTTGGCCATTGTGACGTGCTTGGCCTTCACCAAGCAGCACCGTACTCATGTGGGCTAGGGGAGCCAAATCGCCTGAAGCGCCCACCGAGCCTTTTTGAGGGACGCATGGATAAACTTGCGCATTGACCAAATCAATCAACATGTTGATGACTTTCAAACGAATGCCAGAAAATCCACGAGCCAAGCTGTTGATTTTTAAAACCATCATGAGGCGAACGGTTTCATCAGACATGAATTTCCCGATACCCGCAGCATGAGATAAAACAATACTTCTTTGCAGCGTTTCTAAGTCTTCTGGTGCAATTCGTGTGTTTGCTAAAAGACCGAAACCGGTGTTGATACCATAGACGGTGCGATCTTCTGCGATGACGCGATCGACGACTTGAGTACTTTCTTCAATGCCCGGAATGGCCTCTGGGTCCAAAGTAAGGTTAACCGGGGAACGGCTCACTTGACGCAGTTCGTTTAAGCTAATATGACCTGGCTTTAGCGTTAAATTTAACATCTCTTCCATCCTTACTTGAGCTTCTTCAGTTCTTCGTTGAGCATTGGTAAATCCAGTCCTTGCTCGGCTGCACATTGTTTGGCGATATCATATCCCGCATCAGCATGACGCATTACACCCGTTGCAGGGTCGTTATGCAGTACGCGAGCAATGCGTTGAGAAGCATCGTCACTACCGTCACAACAAATGACCATGCCCGAGTGTTGGGAGAAGCCCATACCTACGCCACCACCGTGATGAAGTGATACCCATGTTGCGCCGCCAGCAGTGTTCAATAATGCGTTTAATAGTGGCCAGTCTGATACTGCGTCAGAGCCGTCCATCATGCCTTCTGTTTCTCGGTTCGGGCTTGCTACAGAGCCTGAATCTAAGTGGTCGCGACCAATAACGATAGGAGCTTTCAGCTCACCATTTCTCACCATTTCGTTGAATGCTTGACCAAGGCGTTCACGATCTTTCAAACCTACCCAACAAATGCGAGCCGGAAGACCTTGGAACTGAATACGCTCACGCGCCATATCTAACCAGTTATGCAGATGTGGGTTGTCAGGAATCAACTCTTTTACTTTTTGGTCGGTTTTGTAAATGTCTTCTGGATCACCTGATAGAGCTGCCCAACGGAAAGGCCCAATGCCTTCACAGAATAAAGGACGAATATAAGCAGGAACGAAACCTGGGAAATCAAACGCATTTTCTACGCCTTCTTCCAGTGCCATCTGACGAATGTTGTTACCGTAATCGAGTGTCGCCGCGCCACGGCTTTGCAGATCAAGCATCGCTTGCACTTGTACTGCCATGGATTTCTTCGCTGCTTTTACAACAGTGGCTTCATCTTGCAGACGCATTTCTGCTGCGTGAGACATGCTCCAACCTTGTGGTAGGTAACCATTTAATGGGTCATGCGCAGAGGTTTGGTCAGTAACTACATCTGGTGTGATATTGCGCTCAACAAGCTCTGAGAAAACGTCGGCCGCGTTACCTAGAAGACCTACAGATACTGGCGTGTCTGATTCGGTGA
This sequence comes from Gammaproteobacteria bacterium, assembly GCA_013372875.1. The sequence goes on from JABXIW010000198.1 coordinate 2,929, forward strand.
TGATTGCGAGCGCTTCGTCTAGAGACATCGCTTTTTGGTCAACATAACCAGTACGCAGACGGTAATCGATACGTGATTCGTCACACTCAACCGCAATCATTGAGAAACCTGCCATGGTGCCCGCAAGTGGTTGAGCGCCCCCCATGCCACCAAGACCACCAGTTAGAACCCAGCGACCTTTTGCATCTCCGTTAAAGTGCTTTTTCGCAACTGACACGAAGGTTTCGTAAGTGCCTTGGACGATGCCTTGTGAACCGATATAAATCCAGCTACCCGCGGTCATTTGGCCGTACATCATCAAACCTTGTTTATCAAGCTCGTTGAAGTGTTCCCAATTTGCCCAATGCGGAACCAAGTTTGAGTTGGCAATGAGCACGCGCGGTGCGTTTTTGTGTGTTGGAAAAACGCCAACAGGTTTACCTGATTGCACTAAAAGCGTTTGGTCATCTTCGAGTCTTTCCAGTACTTCTACAATCTTGTCGTAACATTCCCAGTTTCGTGCTGCGCGACCAATGCCGCCGTATACCACTAATGAATGTGGATGTTCTGCCACATCAGGATCTAGGTTGTTCATCAGCATACG
>JABXIW010000360.1 GCA_013372875.1 Gammaproteobacteria bacterium
ACGTTGCTGCAAGTGAGCGATAACGGAGGAAACACGATGGAATTGCGTAATAAAGCAGGCGAAATTGCCAAAATTGCTGACAACCTCACTTTGAAAGAAATTACTGAAATGGGCTACACCGTGGACTTATGCGATGAAGCTTATGATGCCAATGAGCACTGGAAAGCAGAAGGCAAAACTGAGGGTATGGGCGAGTACCCAGAAGAGTAAACGTCCCGACGAGCCAGCGCACTAGAGTCTACAAAAAAGAGTGCTATAAAAACAAAAAACCGAGCGACTTAACGCTCGGTTTTTTACTTTTGAACCTCTTGAATGAACATATCCATCTCTTCAAGATAATTACCGTTTGAGCATCCCCAGTCAGTGACTTCAATCAGCTCAGTAATCAGCTGACCTGAATCATCACTTTGCACTCGCATAACAAACGCTTCAAAACGGTCAAGTTGAGCCTGAGTTTTAATGGCATGTACCGCATATTCTTGCATCAGCTCGTTATACACCTGCCAACGGTGATCATCAGCAACATCGCTACTCAGAATGACCGCACATTTTTGCTGAATACTCTCAATGGCATCCTTTTTAGGAGCCGTCACTGACGAACATCCCGCTAAAACCACTCCTAGCGTCAGCAACGTTATTTTTGCTTTATTTATCATTTCGTTTCCGCTTTGTACGACTGCAACAAGAAATTTTATAAATTGTATACCATCAGCGCCCAAACGTAAGGTGCGCCACAACAAATAACCCACTAACCATTTAAAATATAAACAAATAGTAAAATCACGTTTACGCGATGCAAAATCGACAAATGAGATTGTCGCTCCTTTCTCGCGGCCAAGCGTGCAATAATCAACCGTCTACATAACGAAACCATTTGAAGGATCAAAATGACCGCAACGGATTATCTCAACGACCTCAATCAACGTTACCTCGCGATTCACCGCACCAAAGAAGATTTCTTTTGGGAAACTTACATGGGGATCAGCGATGACCATGATGGCTCAACGCAAGCACAAACGGCGTGGACAAACTTTTTGAGCAACGCCGAGCAAATTACTGCCATCAAACAACAGCTTGAAGCCGCGGACTCAATTACCGACCCACAAGAGAAACAGCAAACCATTACGGGCCTTTCTGGTTGGTTGGCGATGTTTGAATCTCACGCAATCGAGGGCGAAAAAGCACAAGCGTTGAAAAATCAGCTCATTGCCTTTGAAGCTGAACTGTTCGAGAAAAAACAGAACCACGTACAAACGTTTACCGATGAAAACGGCGAGCAAGTAGAAGGTTCACTGCCAGTATTGAGCTCAACCATTCGCACCAGCAATCATGAAGAAGTTCGCCAATCGGCTCATCAAGCGTTGCTGAACCTTGAACAATGGCTACTGCAAAACGGCTTTATAGAACTGATCAAACTGCGCAACCAGTTCGCTCGCTCACTGGGTTATGCGACCTTCTTTGATTACTCCGTGCAAAAAACGGAAAAGATGAGCTCTGAGCAGCTATTCGAGATTTTGGAAGATTTCGAACAACGCACGCGAGATGCGCACCTAAACAGCTTAGAAAACTTGGCGAAAGAGAAAGGTGCAAGCGCACTCACTGGCTACAACTTTGTTTACTCGTTCGCGGGTGACGTCATGCGCGACCTTGACCCATACGTGCCGTTCTCTAAATCTCTGAGACGCTGGGTAGAATCGTTTGGTCGTCTGAATATTGATTACTCTGGCGCGACGCTAACGCTGGATTTGTTAGACCGCAAAGGTAAGTACCCGAACGGGTTCTGCCACGGCCCGATCCCTTCTTTCTACAATCAAGGCGAATGGGTCGCAGCACAGGTGAACTTCACCAGCAATGCCAAACCAGACCAAGTGGGCAGCGGCTACGATGGCATAAACACGCTGTTCCACGAAGGTGGCCACGCAGCACACTTTGCGAATGTAAAAATGAACGCGCCTTGTTTTTCGCAGGAGTTTGCGCCGACGTCGATGGCTTATGCAGAAACTCAGTCGATGTTCTGTGACAGCCTGTTAACCGATGCCGATTGGCTAAAACAGTACGCACTGGATGATGAAGGGAATTCGGTTCCTGATGAGATCATTCAAGCGATGATCAACAGTCGTCAGCCATTCAAAGCTTATGAAGAACGTAGCATCTTGGTTGTACCGTACTTTGAACGCGCGTTATATCAACTTAGCGATGACGAGTTAACGCCAGAGCGCATCACTAAGCTGGCTCGCGATTGTGAAAAACAGATCCTTGGTTTGGAATGCAGCCCTCGCCCACTGATGGCGATTCCACATTTGCTATCCGACGAAGCGGCTTGTGCGTATCAAGGTTACCTACTCGCGCACATGGCGGTATACCAGACCCGTGCATACTTCCTTGAGAAGTTTGGCTATCTGACGGATAACCCAGAAATTGGCCCACTGCTGGCAAAACACTACTGGCACGCAGGCAATCATTTGTCGCACAACGAAACCATTTTCAGCCTGACTGGCGAGGGGTTCAATGCTAAGTACTTGGCAGATGTATGTAATCTATCGCCAGAGCAAGCGTGGGAAGTACAGCAGAAGAAAATCGACTCACTTGCAACACGAGAACGAGCACCAGTCGCTTCACTGAACGCGACGATTAAAGTCGTCGACGGCAGTAAAGAACTGGCAAGCAACGCCATCTCTGACGAACAAATGTGTGACGATTTTGAACGTTACATCGTAGAGACTTACGGTCGATAACACGCCAAGAGCCAGAAGCCACGCTTCTGGCTTTTTGCTATTAAGGCACAATAAAAGGAAGCGCCATGCATCAACAAATCATCAAGTTCTGGTTCGAGGAGCTAACGCCTCAAAACTGGTTTGAAAACAACCCAGAACTGGACAAACATATTGCGTCACGATTTGCCTCGGTACTAGAACAAGCCGCTCGTTGTGAACTGTTTAATTGGCGTGACAGCGCACAAGGACGATTGGCCGAAATCATCGTCCTCGACCAGTTTTCGCGCAATGTGTATCGCAACACCCCAAAAGCGTTTGCGCAAGACCCGCTCGCATTAGCATTGGCTCAAGAAGCAATTCGGTTAGGACACGATCAAGAATTAGCGCCTGAGCAGCTAAGCTTTTTGTACATGCCGTTTATGCACAGCGAATCTCGCCTCATTCATGTCGAAGCTGAGAAATTGTTTCGCGCATCAGGGCTTGAAAATAACTACGATTTTGAGCTAAAACACAAAGCCATCATCGACCAATTTGGACGTTACCCACATCGCAACGCCATCTTGGGTAGAGAAAGCACACCTGAAGAGTTAGCATTTTTGCAGCAACCTGGGTCAAGTTTCTAAATAACAATGAATAATGAGTTAACTATGAGAGACCACGCAGTATGCTGGCCATGCTTGCTAAAACTAGACGGCGACGATGAACTTATCTATTTGCGTTCTCATGCCGAGCTTGATTCCGAATGCGAAGCGCTCATTTGGGGGCCAGATGATTACGTAATTGACTCAAATGGCAACACGTTCGGGTTGCAATACAACGATTCGAACACCACCGTTTTACAACCGGAAGAACGCACTCTGTCCGTCGAGGAAGTTACGTCACTCATCCAGTCGCATGAGTTTAGTCTCGCACAAAGGTGCATCATCAAAATTCACTTCACCTCGGTACAGCAAGCAGTTGAGGCATTAGCCAATTAGCTCGAACTCTGCTCCATTGATTACATAAAATTATTATTTTTATAATTTATGATAATTTCATGTAATTAAAACCGCACCATATACTCTCCCACATCGAAACAAGACAACGTTTAAGTACACATGTTGGGAGCAAACAAATGAAAATGAATCATGTCGGTATTATGGTCGGAGATATGGATAAAGCGGTTGAGTTTTACACGCAAGCGCTTGGTCTAAAAGTCGTTATGGGCAGCACGAAAGTGATTGAAGAACGCGAAACCGCAATTGGCAGAATGTGTATTGCGGTCTTTGGTGAGGGCTTTAAAGGCTTCAACATTGCGCATCTAGTGACAAGTGATGGCATCGGACTTGAGTTATTTGAAATGAAAGAGCGTCAAGAGCGCCATGAAGTGGATTTTTCTCGCATCGGAATCTTCCATTTCTGTTTGCAGACGGACGACTTTGAAGGCGCAATCAAGCGCACTGAAGCGTTGGGTGGCAAAGTGCGTATGGACATCATGCGTTACCACCCAGAAGACGATAACAAGCCTGCGAAAATGGTCTATCTAGAAGACCCATTCGGCAACCTGTTCGAGCTTTACTCGCACACTTATGAAGAAACTTACGCTTCTGAATACGAGTAATAATCTCTATATTCTAAAGGTTAGCAACAAGCTAGCCTTTTTGGTTTGCTTTGAGTTGCAGTGTTTCTGCACTCGATCTAGCAAAAGCCCACCTTGCATTTGATCATTTCTCTCACGACTTTTAAGGTCGCTTTATACTTATCTCATAACCGCACAAAAGGAGTGAAGCATGCCCACCAACAACCCAATCGCAATCCAAGCCCTTGATCATGTCGTGTTAAGAACGTGCAATCTCGACGCTATGTTGCATTTCTATCGAGATATTTTGGGCTGCCCTGTCGAGCGCGAAGTAATGGAGTTTGGTTTAACCCAGCTCAGGGCTGGTAACGCATTGATTGATGTGGTGACGGTGGACAGCGAGTTAGGGCAACTTGGCGGAAAGCCACCAGTTCAAAATGGTCGTAATATTGACCATTTTTGCCTGCAACTAGCACCTTTTTGCGAAAATGAAGTACTGGAATATCTGTGTTCGAACGGCATTGAAACCGAAGAGTTTGCGAAGCGCTACGGCGCACAGGGGTTCGGTCGCTCACTCTATATTCATGATCCGGAAGGAAATGTCGTCGAGTTAAAACCTCAAGTGATTGATGAGTAAGCTACAGTTAACTGTGTTACTGACCATTTGTTTCTCATCATTGTAGAAGGCTCAAAAAAATGAACGCGATCTCGTTAGTCCAAGGCGACATCACCACCGCACATGTCGATGCCATCGTGAATGCAGCAAACCCGAGAATGCTCGGCGGAGGTGGCGTCGATGGTGCCATTCATCGCGCAGCAGGGCCTGCGCTTATCAATGCGTGTTATGCCGTTGATGATGTCGACGGTATTCGATGCCCGTTTGGTGACGCACGCATTACTGAGGCTGGCAATTTAAACGCGCGTTACGTCATTCATGCCGTTGGCCCGATTTACGATAAATTCGCCGATCCAAAAGCGGTGTTGGAATCTGCATATCAACGTTCGCTGGATCTCGCGCTCGCCAACCACTGCCAAAGTGTGGCGCTGCCTGCGATTTCTTGCGGAGTGTATGGCTACCCACCCCAAGAAGCAGCAGAAGTCGCGATGGCCGTTTGCAAAAGACCGGAATACGCGGCACTCGACATGCGCTTTTACTTGTTTAGTGAAGAGATGCTTTCGATATGGCAACACGCCCTGCTCCAGCACTAAAATCTGTGTGACAAGAGACATAAAAAACCGGACTGCCAATACAGTCCGGTTTGTCTTATTTATCACTGAATTATCGTTCGTTAAGCGCTATGAATGCTAGGGGGGTCATCCAAAGCGCCTAATGTGTGCGATCTAGTTTTTGAAGAATCCGTTGTACATCATGTACAAATGCGCCGCAGACCAAGAGAAGTTCGACGCACCTTGTACCGCGCCCGTCTCTGGGTTGTAGTTTTCACGGATTGGCATGTCACCCGTCATACCTTCTGCGTTGTTAAACAACTCATTCGCCATTGCAATCGCTTCTTCTTTGTAGCCGTAGTTTTCCATCGCACGGAAGCCAAAGTACACTTGGTCTAGCCATACACGACCACGCCAGTACACATCTTTACCGTAAGCAGGGTTGGTTTGCGATGCGGTCGGCAAAGGCACACCCGTTCCTTGGAATTTATCTGGCGTGTTGAACTCGTCTTGATCACGCATCACCGCGATCACTTTATCGGCATGCTCTTGCGTTGCTGCACCATTAAACAGCGGCGACCAACCTTCAGGGCCACGTCCACGCTCTACAATCGGCAAACCCGCACAGCCATTTGCAAGAGGCGCAGGAGTAGTGCCATCTTCAGCCACATTTAAGTGAATGTCGTAGAAGAATCCTGTGCTTTCATCAAACATACACTGGTTAATGTAAGTCTTGATTTTTTCTGCGCCGTTAAGGAATTCTTGCGCGCGGTCTTTACCTTCTACGCCATCGGACACCAACTTCGCCATTTCCGCTAAGTATTTGTTGTCTGAGTACATGTAAGAGGCTTGATCCACCGATTCTTGCAGCATAGAGAAGCCAAGCAGCTCACCGTCCGCAGCGTTATTGTTGGTGCGGTTTTCTGCAAAACGAACTTCCCAATCTTTCTTCGCTAGATCGAGTTTCGCTAAGTTTTCCGCTGACGTATTGCTGTACACCCACTCTTCGCCTTCCAGCTTGATGCTGTTATCAAAGCCGTACGCACTTGCCGCGTAGCGACCAAGTTGATCCACATTTCTGTCTGGGTTGCTGATGTCTTCAGCTTGCGAATTCATGTTGTGGATGTTGTAGATAAAGCCAAAACGAGCCGCGTTATCCATGCCCGATTCCCAGCCCGCCGCTTCTTGTGCGCCGACGTGAATCGTCATGTAATCCACTTCATCGAGAATCTTATTGTAAGACGCCATGCCTTTTACTTTATAAGAATTGCCGTTTTGCTCGATGATGTCTCCTGCCGGAATAATGGTCGTGAAGTTAGGATCACGCGTTTCTACCCAAACGTACATCACGCCTTCTTCCGTGTTGTGTGCTGGGTCCACTGCCGCGCCGTATTCAGGCACACCATTTTGGTTGTGGTCGCGGTTGGATAGCCACCAATCGTGGTATGCCACCAACTTCGGATAC
>JABXIW010000481.1 GCA_013372875.1 Gammaproteobacteria bacterium
GGCAAAAACATTTTCCATGCAGGTGACGCTGGAGCCGGTCAGGTCGCGAAAATCTGCAATAACATGATGTTGGGCATTTTGATGAGTGGCACCTGTGAAGCACTCAATTTAGGCATGGAAAACGGACTCGATCCTAAAGTGTTGTCCGACATCATGCTGCAAAGCTCAGGCCGTAACTGGGCGCTAGAGCTTTACAACCCTTGTCCGGGCGTGATGGAAAACACACCTGCAAGCAATGGTTATCAGGGCGGTTTTATGAGCCAGTTAATGGCTAAAGATCTCGGTCTTGCGATGGAAGCGGCGGTTGCCAGTCAAACATCAACGCCAATGGGCAGTTTGGCTCGTAATCTGTTTAATTTTCACAACGGTCAGGGCAACGGGCAAAAAGATTTCTCAAGCTTGTTTGAGTTCTACCAAAAGCAAAATCAGGCCTAAGGAGCGCTTATGGAGTTAGCAAATAAGGTCATTGCAATCACGGGGGCAGGACAGGGGCTGGGTAAACAAATGGCGCTGTCTTTGGCGGAAAGTGGCGTTCATCTTGCGCTAATCGACCTCAATTCAGACCAACTGGCTGAAACGAAAGCGGAGTGTGAATCTCTCGGTGTTACCGCTCGTTTTTATGTGGCGAACGTGACCGACGAGCAGCAGGTGTGCGCTGCTTTTACGCAAATTGAAGCGGATTTCAAACAGCTCAATGGCGTGATTAATAATGCAGGCATTATGCGCGATGGGATGTTTGTCAAAGTCAAAGATGGTCAGATCAATACGATGTCGCTGGAACAATTTCAGTCCGTTCTGGATGTGAATGTGACAGGCACTTTCCTGTGTGGCCGCGAAGCGAGCAAGGTAATGCTGAACACCGACAGCAAAGGCGTGTTGATCAACATATCCAGCGTTGCGCGTGCCGGTAACATTGGTCAAACCAACTACTCCGCATCCAAAGCGGCCGTAGCTACCATGGCGACGGTGTGGGCGAAAGAGTTAGGGCGTTTTGGCATTCGCTCAGTAGCGATTGCTCCGGGTGTCATCAAGACTGCCATGACGGACCAAATAAAACCTGAAGCGATGGAGCGTTTAGTTAAAATGATTCCTGTGGGACGCTTAGGGCTTGCGGACGAAATTTCATCGACCATCAAATATGTGTTAACCAACGAGTTCGTCACTGGGAGGGTACTAGAAGTCGATGGTGGAATGCGAATGTAATCTTAATAAGAGGACCAGCGATAACAGTGTTGCTGGTTCTTCCGTATTATTCTAGTGATCGTTAAAGCGCTACTTTAGTTTCACGTAATGCCCTCTTTCAACAGCGTTTATACGCTAGTTTTCATAACACACCATGCTCAGTGACACGACGCAATTTCTTTTTTATCCAGAATTGTGATGTTTTCGAGCGAAATAACCACAAAATCTATTGTTGCGTCAAAACTGAAATTATTCATTTGTCTCTTAAATGAGAAATTTCCTTTTATGGTTGAAAATTATTCTCTTTGTCTTTTTTGTGGGACGAAATCGTTTCTACATCGAAAGTTGGTGATTTATTATTCACTACAGAATGCATGGGAAAGCATGCGTGGTGTGACCATTGTCATTCACGTGCAAAATAATAATCAAAACTTCCCACCACACTGAAGCAACTACCCATCAGGGAATAATAATAATGTCGCAATTTTATAAGCTCAGAGCGTTGTCGCTTGTGTTTTGGTTCGTGTTTTTGACGACCAAAGTCTATGCGCAAAGCCCTGAGCCAAAAGATAAGTTTCTGCAATCTCTTGAAGGGATTGAGAGCCAAATTTACGCGCTGCCACAAAGTTCACTAGCACAAATCGAATCATTAGAAGAAGACTCTCTACTGCAAAACCAGCCCAAGGATCTGTTGATTCGTTATTGGCTGGCGAAGTCGACCGTTCTTGAGTTGTTAGGGCGCGATAAAGAGAGCTTAGCAGTGGTAGATAAAGGGCTGAGTTTGACACCAGAGCAAAGCCAAGAGCACTTGCTGTTTAAGCTGATCCAAATTCGAGCCATGATGGGCAATCGAGATATCGATACCGCGCTCTCGTCGTTGGATGCTTTGCTTGAAACATCACGAGAAAAAGGTGACAAGAAATTGGAATCGGAAGTTCTGTTACTCAAAGGTCGTTACTACGATGAGCAAGGGGACTATAAGAAATCGTACGCGGCGTTGATGTCTTCGATGGAAGCGGCGGAGTCATCGGGTGCGCAGGGCTTAGTCGAACGTGCAGCGCTAGAGCTTGGTGATGTATTGGTAAAAATTCAAGGTTATGACCGCTCTGAAGTCGTGCTGAAGCAGGCGTATCGTTATTTTAAAGACCGTCGCATGTCGTTTAATGAGTTGCTTAGCGTCCTAACTATTGCAAAGCTACACAAAGCTCAGTTCCAATACGATGAAGCCATCAAATCTTATCAAGCCGCTTTAAAGCTTGCGCAGATTATTGGTGACGGACGTTTTCGTTTTCGGGTGAACTTGGAGCTTGCGTCTCTGTATCGCGAAACCAACAACGAAAAAAACATGCTGCGTCATCTCAAGCTTGCCGAAAACTTGCAGTATCGTGAAACCTCGAATGCGTACTTGGCAACATTTAAGTTGTTGCAAGCTGAGTACATGCTAGAGCGTAAGCAGTATCAAGCTTTGTTAACGATGATTACGCCTTTAGTTTCTGAGATCATCGAGAGTCGCTACATCAAACAGCAGCAAATGGAGCTGTTAAAAGTCGCTGCTATGGCTTACGCCGGAGATCAAAACTTCGAATTGGCCTATCAAACCTACGGTCAATATCATGAAAAATTCATTCAATTTAGTAATCAGCGTGAAGTCGAGAACTTAGAGCGACAACAAACCTTGTTTGAGCTAGAGCGATTAGAGTACGAGAACGAAAACCTCAACTGGAACAATGTATTACAGCGTCTAGAGCTGGAGAATAATCGCCGAACATTCTACCTGTTGGGTGAAGTGTTATTGGTAATGATTGGTATTTTATTGCTTATGGCGTTGGTATTTTTGTACGTGAACCGTTCGCGTTTGCGTATGCGTCGTTTGGCGAAAACCGACATGTTAACGGGCCTATTTAACCGCCGATTCTTGGAAGAATGGTTTGCGAAACCTGCAGAGCAAAAGCCTAAGCTGATTGAAAAGCCAATTCCAGAAACGAAGAAAGGTCAGTTGGTTCACAAGCTAAATAAGCAAGTCATGCGTGTTCAATACGGCTATTTGGCGCTCAATCATTGGGTTGAAAGAAAGCTTGATAAGCAGAAAATGGTAGCGAAAAAGCCGGAAACAGGGCCGATCACGCTGGTTATGATGGATGTCGACCACTTCAAACAAGTCAACGATACCTATGGCCATGTGTTTGGTGACGTCGTATTAACTGGCGTAGCCAAAGTGCTCGATTCGTCGGTGCGTGAGAGTGATATTGTTGCTCGTCTTGGTGGGGAAGAGTTCGTTATCGTTCTTCCTAATACCGATGTTGAAGAAGCAACCGCGCTGGCTGAACGACTGCGTATTGCGCTTTCTCAACGTGGCTTTGTAACGGAGAACAATCAAGCCGTGAATGTCACTTGTAGTTTTGGTGTGATCACTTCGGATGACGTCGACGTTGCATTTGAAGCGCTTTGTAGCCAAGCAGATAAGTTGTTATACGAAGCCAAATCCAGTGGACGAAACTGTGTGAAAGCAATGTCGTTTAGCTGATCATTGCACAATAAGAGTCGCGCAACGCGGCTCTTTTTTTGCCAGTTTTATGTGCTCACCACTCCCTTCTTAAGTTCTGGCAGAACTCGACGTACTTATCTATCTGAATCTTATCAATATGCTTCCTGCAAGTGCAGCACTTGGATATGCGTCCATTTTGCCAGGTGCTCCCACCTTTCATTTAAATCTTCCAATTTACGTAGTTGTGGTTGGTAACAAGTCAGCAACGCACGGGACTGGGCAGTCAATTGGAATTACCTGCTCATCATTCAGAAACAACACAACACAAATAATTAGTGTTCGATGTAAATTTTTTATAAGGCTTCTACATTGCTTTATTCGCTGCGTTGATGCTTAAGTTGAGTTTAATTAAGGATCTTGATTAAACTATTGAAAATAAATGTATTAACTTGTTTTGTTTGTTGTTTTTGGGTGGTTGTTTGAATAGATAATGGGGTTGGGTTTGTCTTGGTATAGTGTGTATTTAAATCTCATTATCACTACTTTTAATAATAAATAGTTTGAGTTCGAACTAATTTTTTGGCATTTTATATTTAACTAA
>JABXIW010000168.1 GCA_013372875.1 Gammaproteobacteria bacterium
CAAAGGCGATGTGCTGTTCACGCTGTATTCTCCTGAGCTAGTCAAAGCACAAGAAGAGCTGCTGAACGCCTACCGAACTGGGCGTAGTGGCCTGGTGAAAGGCGCGACAGAACGTTTGGTGACACTTGGTGTTGATCGTTCTCAAATCAGAGCCATCACTCAACGTGGGAAAGCATCGCAAACTATTGAAATTAAAGCTCCGGAAGATGGCGTCATCGCGAGTTTGAACGTTCGTGAAGGTGGTTACCTATCCCCTGCTCAAGCGGTGATCAGCGCGGGCCCACTTGAAAACGTATGGGTGGATGCCGAAGTGTTTGAGCGCCAAGCTCACTGGATGAAAGCCGGCAGCGACGCCACTATGACGTTGGATGCGATTCCCGGTAAAGAGTGGCAAGGCAGCGTCGATTATGTGTATCCAATTTTGGATCCTAAAACGCGCACGCTTCGTGTTCGTCTTAAATTCTCTAATCCCAATGGCGAGCTGAAACCGAACATGTTCGCCAATATTGCCTTACAGCCTGTCAGCGACAACGCGGTGTTAACCATTCCAAAGTCGTCCGTTATCCGCTCGGGCGGTATGACTCGCGTCGTGCTGTCTGAAGGAGACGGCAAATACCGCTCAACGCGCATCGAAGTCGGGCGTGAAGCTGACGACAAAATCGAGGTACTACAAGGCCTGACTCAAGGCGATCGCATCGTAACCTCGGCTCACTTTATGTTGGATTCAGAATCGAGCCAAACGGCTGATCTATCGCGCATTTCATCACCGACCGAAGTCACTGCACAAACGGCTTGGACGAAGGGCGAGATCACTGATGTGATGAAAGACCATCGCATGTTGACCATCAACCACCAGCCCGTACCAGAGTGGGATTGGCCGGGGATGGTTATGAACTTTACCCTCGCTGACGGCGTCGATATGGGCTCGCTGCAAAAGGGCCAAGCTATTGAGTTCGAAATTCAAAAAGCCGCGTCGGGTCAATACGAAATCGTTGACTACAAAGCCGATGACACCGTTCTCGCGACTGACGTTTGGGTAACGGGAGACATCAGCATGCTAATGGCGGATTTTGGCATGATCACGCTCAATCACCTTCCGGTTTCAGAATGGAGCTGGGATGCCGGTGAAATGAACTTCTCTGTGGGTGATGAAGTGGATTTATCCGGTTTCAAAGAAGGTCAGAAAGTCCGATTTCTAGTTGAAAAACAAGGTTCTGACTACGTTTTGAAACAAATTGAAGCGATCGAGGGCTAACTATGATTGGAGCAATTATCCGTTGGTCACTCAATAACCGCTTTATGGTTTTGATCGCGACCTTAATGCTTGTTTTAGCAGGACTTTACAGTGTAAAGAATACGCCTGTTGACGCAATTCCGGATCTTTCTGATGTTCAGGTGATCATCAAAACCAGCTACCCGGGTCAAGCACCGCAAGTGGTGGAAGATCAAGTCACTTATCCGCTAACCACCGCGATGCTCGCCGTACCGGGTGCAGAAACCGTTCGTGGGTATTCGTTCTTCGGGGATTCGTACGTTTACATCATTTTCAACGACGATACCGACATGTACTGGGCACGTTCACGCGTTTTGGAATACCTAAGCCAAGTTGCACCTAAATTACCACCAAGTGCAAAACCAACCTTAGGCCCAGATGCTACGGGTGTGGGCTGGGTCTACAGCTATGTATTGCAAGACAAAACGGGTCAACATGACCTTGCCGAGCTGCGCAGTTTGCAAGATTGGTTCTTAAAGTACGAACTGCAAACCGTCGATGGCGTTTCTGAAGTCGCAACCGTAGGCGGTATGGTTAAGCAGTATCAAGTCCAGATTGATCCGGCGAAGCTGCGTGCTTACAACTTAACGCTGCAACAAGTAAACATGGCAATTCAAAACGGCAACCAAGAAACGGGGGCATCCGTAGTTGAAGTTGCTGAAGCTGAGCACATGGTTCGCACCACCGGTTACTTGACCAGCATCGAAGACATTAAATCGCTGCCGCTTAAAGTGACCGACAAAGGTACACCGCTCTTATTGGGCGACATTGCTGACATCAACTTAGGTCCGCAAATGCGTCGCGGTATCTCTGAGCTTAACGGCGAAGGTGAAGCGGTGGGTGGCGTGATCGTGATGCGCTATGGCGAAAACGCAAGTGAAGTGATCAGCAAAGTTAAAGACAAGTTGGAAGATTTACAACGTAGCTTGCCGGATGGCGTTGAAATCGTCACCACTTACGACCGTTCTACGCTGATCAATGCAGCTGTCGACAACCTTTGGAAGAAATTAGCGGAAGAGTTCATCGTCGTAGCCATCGTCTGTGCACTGTTCTTGTTCCATATTCGCTCTTCATTGGTTATCGCCCTGAGCTTGCCTGTAGGCATCCTTGCAGCGTTCATCGTGATGCATTCTCAAGGCATTAATGCCAACATCATGTCGCTCGGAGGAATTGCCATCGCCATCGGTGCAATGGTGGATGGTGCCATCGTGATGATAGAAAACGTCCACAAGCACATTGAGCGAACGCCACTCACGGATAAGAACCGCTGGCAAGTGATTGGCAAAGCCGCTGAAGAAGTGGGCGCACCTCTATTCTTCTCGCTGCTTATCATCACGTTAAGCTTTGTTCCAGTGTTTGCACTGGAAGGTCAAGAAGGCAAGATGTTCTCTCCTCTCGCCTTTACCAAGACGTATGCCATGGCATCAGCGGCAGCACTTGCGATCACGCTCGTGCCAGTTCTAATGGGTTACTTTATTCGCGG
>JABXIW010000421.1 GCA_013372875.1 Gammaproteobacteria bacterium
CTGCGTTTGCAGCCTTTTTTCTATCCAGATTTCCGTTTTACTTATGCTCTGGATGAACCAAATTTGAACGTAACGTACTAAAAATAAAATGATTAATCTCGACGCCTATCAAGATCTTCTTGCTCCTATCAATCAATTTCTGCAATGCAGCACACCCAACGAATGGGTTGAAGAAGCAAAGAAACCAGAAAACTTGCAAACCATTTTATTGGATCACTTACTGTGCGAGCTTAAAGCAGGTCAGTCAGCCATGTTCTTGATCCGCAAATACGCAGTAGATAAAGACAGTTCACATGCCTTACTTGACTGGTTCAAACCGTATGAAGATTTTGCTTACCGAAAAATCGGCTCATTAGAGACATTAAAAGGTAAGAGCAATATTTCGAAAGCCATCATGGCAAAATCGGATTCGCCGTATAGCCAAGATCTGATCGATAAAATGGTTCTATTGATCAAAGAAGAATTACATCACTTCTATCAAGTACTGGAAATCATGGAGAGCCGTGGCGTGGAATACAAAAACATTCCCGCAAGCCGCTACGCAAAAACGCTGATTTCACACATGAAGACTCATGAGCCCGAGACGCTTATCGATAAGCTCATTATCGGCGCTTACATCGAAGCTCGCTCATGTGAACGTTTCGCCAAACTTGCGCCGCACATGGATGAAGACATTGCGAAGTTTTATGTTTCCCTACTCCGCTCTGAAGCACGTCATTATCAAGACTACCTTGTACTGGCTGAGCAGATTGCAGGCAAAGATATCAGCGAGCGTATTGCATACTTCGGCCGTATCGAAGCTGAGCTGATTTCAACCCCCGACGAAGACTTCAAGTTCCACAGTGGCATACCTGCATAGCCGCGCTAAACCGTCACAAAAAAGCCAGATGTGAGTCTGGCTTTTTTGTTTTACATCTCACCATTTCAACCTACCCCTCCGTCTGTATAAACCGCGCCTGTAACTTCATTTTGTTTACAACTCAGTTAGAACCAAGGTCACAAGTAGCGAACTATTTTCATCGAACCATAAGCTGTCATCCATCTTTAACGCTCGAGTAACATTTATAAATAAGAATGATTGCTCTAACACAAATCATGGATAAACAAGATGAAATTTTCGCAGTGGAGTCTTTTGCTGAGCACTTTAGTAGCATTGCCGAGCTTGGCTGATACGGACGTATACCTCACCAATAACTCAGACCAACCATTAACCATTCAGGTCAAACACAATGGCAGTGATTTGCTGCAATACGGAGAAGAATGGCAGCAACACGTAGAAGTATTAGGCCCTTGGGAAACAAAGCCCGTACTGAGTTTTAATCGGTGGGAAGGAGTGAAATCGGGTCAGAACTATCGCTTTGAAACTGTCGTATCTAACCCGCAAGGTGAAAGCATTACACTCCACCAAGTCATGGAAGGACATTGGTACAACTCAACCATTGAATACAGTTTGTCAGCCGCCGACGTGAACTTGGCATTAAAAGACGATCGCACGATTCATCGCTCAAACACGGAGGCGTTTGGCTCTCGCAGCGCAGAGCTAGCGTTTAAATCCGATAGCACCGCGCGTTATGACGATTTGTACTACACCGTCACACCAAGCAAAGTGGCTGAAGCCGTCGATAACAACGAGCAAAATCTCAAATTGATGACTTACAACATTTGGGCCTTGCCTGCGATTGCGTCGCATATTGGTGAACGTTACGAGCTAATCCCCGATTACGTAAAAGGTTATGACGTACTGGCATTGCAAGAGGTTTTTGCTAGTGGTCGTGATGCATTTTTACGTGAGCTTGCAAAAGAGTACCCATACCAAACGAAGATGTTGGATAAAGATGGCTTCAACGTTTACGACGGAGGCGTAATCATTGTGAGTCGTTACCCTATCGTCAACGAGGCACAATACGTGTTCCCAGATTGTTCGGGTACCGATTGTTTCGCTGATAAAGGCGTAAACTACGCAGAGATCATCAAAGGTGGTCAGGCCTACCATGTTTTTGCTACACATACCGCATCTTTCGATACTGATACAGCGCGTGAGTATCGTCAGCGTCAATTTCAACAAATGCGCACTATGGCGCAGTCTCTCAACATTCCGAACAACGAAACGGTCGTTTACAGTGGTGACTTTAATGTAAACAAGCTGAAGTTCCCTGGAGATTACCAGCAAATGATCGCAAACCTAAGAGCAATGGAACCTCAATACTCTGGCTATACAGCGTCTACGTTCGACCCTCGTATCAATAACTTCGCAGGCGAAGCACTATCTGGTGGCGAAAATGTGGAATACCTCGATTACGTCATGGTGAGCAACGAATATGGCGTGAAATCGTTTAACGACAACCGCGTTGATGTTCCACGTTCAACGGCAGAGGGGTTGTGGAAACATTACAACCTGTCGGATCACTTCCCTGTCCGCGCCGTGATCAAGCCATGAAGCTTAGCTTACTAATCACTGTGTCCGCCGCTTTGGCGGGCATAGTTTGGTTTTCAGTCAATGTCGACGAGCGCGATCAATTAACGCAGCTTTCTTCGGAGTTGCAGGATAAATCAATCACATTGGTTGATAGTGATTCGACGCCACCACAGCCCCAAAGCAGTACACAAAAGTCCAAGTCAAAATCAGACAACATGCCCACTGAGACTCAAGATCTTGCAGAGCGACTAAACCGTTCTAAAGGTCGAGCATTGAAAGCAGAAATCGAGACGTTTTGGCACACCTGTATGTCCGAGCTTAATTGCGAATTCAAACTTAATGAACTTGCCACAGATTTGTCTGCAGAGCGTTTTAATTTGTTAGCGAACTACCATCAACTCGATGATCTTTGGCAGCAAAGCGTTGGCAATTTGTTGTTTGATGAGCAGCAACCGCTCGCCTCTCGTGTCGGACGATTAAAATCCGAAGCGAGAAAGATTTGGGGAGAGCTCGCTGAGGTGATTTTCGCCGATGAGTTCGCACTTTACGACTTCAGCTTACAAGCCGAGCAACTTGACGCCGTATCAGCTCAGGATTACGTGAAAGCATTCGAGGATTTAATCACCGAATGGCAGGGGAACGAAAACGCCTTGGGGTTAGACAGCAACCAAACAAAATATGAACGAGCGGTGGCTCTGATCCCTGCAAGTGTGAAGGGGTTCGAGAGACAAACCTTGATTCAAGAATTACAGAAAAACTATCTGTCTGAACAAGAAAGCAACCAAATCCGCACTCGTGAACAACAAATAGCAAAACAAAAGCAGCAAGTTCGCAGTTATCAAACCGAGCTAAAACAGCTCGAATCCAGATTGGCAACGCAAAGAGCCACCAGCCACGCGAGTTGGTCTGAATCTGACTGGCAGCGTTACTATCAACAAGAGATAGCGAATTTTCGTCGCGAGTTCTTTGCTTCATAAGGTGCGCATACAAAAAAGGCACGTAGCAGGTTAGCTTTCGCGCCTTTTTACTTTGTGCTCCCGAACCTATTTCAGAACAAGTTCAAGCCAAACACACTCTTAACATCGGATAAAACTTGTTCTGTTTTTTCTCGAGAGACTTGGCTGCCATGTTTAAGAATCTCGATAAGTTGCGCTTTGTCGTTCAAATACAACGCCCGTTTCTCTCGAATCGGACGCAGCATTTCTTGAAGGCATTCTTCCAATACTTTTTTCGTGGTTCCATCTCCTAGCCCGCCACGGCGATAGTGCGCTTTGAGTTGCTCGACATGCTCTTTGTCAGAGTGAAAAGCATCGAGATAAGTGAACACAATGTTGCCTTCTACTTGACCAGGATCTTCGATGCGCAAATGGCTTGGGTCGGTGTACATGGATTTCACTGCAGCTGAGATTTCCTTTTCAGTCGCCCCTAAGTTTATGGCATTGCCCATGCTTTTCGACATTTTATTTTTGCCATCAGTACTCGGTAAACGTGGCGCATCACTAAGCAACGGACGGCACTCTTTTAGGATCTCTTGTCCGCCAAAGTGGTTAATCTTTCTCACGATTTCATTCGTTTGCTCAAGCATTGGTAATTGATCATCCCCAACCGGAACAAGTGTAGCGCGAAAACCCGTTATATCAGCGGCTTGAGAAATTGGGTAAGTCAGGAACCCTGCAGGAATTGAACGCTCAAAACCTTTGCTTTGAATTTCATTTTTTACGGTTGGGTTACGCTCTAAGCGAGCAATGGAAACTAAGTTGCTGTAATACATCGTCAATTCTGCGAGGGCTGGCAGCTGAGATTGCAAACAGATAGTGGTTTGAATGGGGTCGATGCCAACTGCAAGGTAATCTGCGACTACGTTTAGAATGTTCGAAGATACCTTTGAAGGATTGTGCGCGTTATCGGTCAGGCCTTGCATATCGGCGACCAGAATGGTTTGGTCATGCTCCGATTGTAATGCCACACGCTGTTGTAACGAACCGATGTAATGACCAAGGTGTAAAGGCCCTGTAGCTCGGTCCCCCGTGAGAATGATTTCGCGTTGTTGATGCGTTTCTTTGATGTTCATGGTTATCTCCTAGTCAAAATAGATCGCTACTGGAGATAAAAAGACAAGACACTCTTCGCTACCTTCCAGCAGCGTAAGAATGTAAGAATTCCGCTCCGCTCTACATAGAGCGCCACCAGAAAAAGTATGATGATGAAGGTGTGAAGAATAAGTTCATGCGTCTTAAGCTAACAGGGACTAAGACAATGCTCAATCCCAATGTGAAGAAAATGCAGTGTGTGAAAATTTGCCCGATTACATCGGCAAGGACATTGCGATAACGAGAACAGCACCAAATACCGAACCAGAAACAAATGCACATAGAACGGTTTTGTTGTGTTTACTTTTCATCGATGGACTCCTATTTATCACCACCAGAACCGCACAAAGAATGAGCGCGGCTCAACTTCATTTCACTTGTCGGCGCTGGAGTTCTGTTTTATCTCCAGTGCGATAAGTCGGAGTAGTAAACCAATATATGCAACCTTCGACCAGTCGAGCTTGGTCAAACTGAGATATTAGGCTCATATCGAAATGCAACATACATCCTAATCAACATAAGAATAAAATTTCATCGCTTCCCTATTCCCCGCCCCCTAGTTTGTGGCTTAATAGCGAAATAATAATGACTTTTTTCTTTTTTGCTGCGGATACTTACATGGATTCTGTTTTACATCAGTTGCAA
>JABXIW010000221.1 GCA_013372875.1 Gammaproteobacteria bacterium
ATGTTTAAATTCTACAAAAAACAGAAATTTAAGCGCCTTCAGAGTACGCTGATGACTGCGTTTCTTGTCCTCAGCATTACGCCTCTTACCATCACTGCGATTTTTTTCCTGCAATCCCATAGTAAAGATCTGCAAGAACAGAGCACTTCACATCTGCTTTCTGTTCGTGATACCAAACAACAACAGATCCTCGACTACTTCGAAGCGCAAGAAACCGAAGTCATGGGATTTGTACGCTCTGAGCTCGCGTATGCCAGTGGTGGTCGTTTTTACGGCCTCGTCAATGCATTTAGCCGTTTAGGCAATGATATTGAAGAAGCACGTGAAAATGCTCAGCAACGTTATATCGAAGGCAGCGGTGACCAAATCAAAACATCGATTTTGCCGGAGTCCTCAAATTATGTCGGCAGTGAACGTTATCGCTTACTCCACAAACGTTATCACTGGGCGTATCTGGAGCTACTCAAACGCTCAGATTTTAATGATATTTTGCTGGTCGATATTAACGGCAACGTGACTTATTCCATCAACAAAGATGACAACTACGGTACTAACCTACTAACGGGGCGCTACAAAGACTCGGCATTAGGTAAAACCTTTAAACGTCTAGCTGATGACGTCAACGAACGCCGCAAAGTGAATGAAGATTATACGCCCGTCATTATTTCTGATTTTGAACTGGAACATGGTCGACAAGTCGCTTGGCTTGGTGCACCTATCGTTCAGCAAGGCTATTTGCACAGCTATGCTATGTTCCGTTTACCAAACAACGGCATTACCAAGCTGATCGCAGATAAAAACCGTGAATCGTCCATCAACACTCTACTGGTCGGCAGCGATCAGCAACCACGTACGATTAATACCAAGCAAGACAGTATTCAAAACAGTCTTGAAGTCATCGATAAAGCTTTAGCGGGACAAACCGACGTTGGCACCTACACCAATGGACTTGGCGAAGAAATTATCGCTGCATTTGCCCCAATTCAAACACGCGGCATTACATGGGCGCTCGTAGTTCAACTTCCAGAAAAAGAGGCGTTTTCACGCATTCATCAACTGGAAAAACTCTTCGTTATCGCCATGCTAATCGCGATCATTCTTGTGGTGATTGCATCGCATTATTTGTCCAACTTCATTACATCACCACTGCTGAAGCTGACTTGGGCGGCGGAGAAAGTATCCGCTGGCGACCTCGACGAAACAACATTCAATACCGAACGTAAAGATGAAATCGGTCGCTTGGCTATCAGCTTCGAACGTATGCAGCGCTCGATTCGAGAAAAAATCCAAACCATCAAACAGCAAAACGAAGAACTTGAAAGCAACATCAAGCTGATTCAGAAGCAAAATGATGAGTTGCAACTGGCTGATAAACTGAAAGATGAGTTCCTCGCAACAACCTCGCACGAATTACGTACACCGCTGCATGGCATGGTTGGGATTGCAGAAACCCTCGTGTCAGGAGCAAATGGAGTCATTCCCGCCAGTCAAAAATACCAACTTGATATCATTATCAAAAGTGGTCAACGCTTAGCTAACCTCGTAGACGATTTATTGGATTACCACAAAATGCGCTATGGCAGCATGGATATCCAAAAATCGGCAGTAAGCTTAGCCAGTGCAACACGCTTGGTGCTTGAGCTTTCTAATCACCTGCTAGGCAATAAGACCATTCGCATCATCAACCAAGTACCAGCCGACCTGAAAGCCGTTTCGGCCGATCCTCAACGCCTAGAGCAAGTGCTGTATAACTTGATTGGCAATGCCATTAAATACACCTCAGAAGGTAAGATCGTCATTTCCGCTACCATTGTTGACGATCACGTCCGAGTGCAAGTGGTCGATACTGGTCAGGGGATTCCAGCAGAACATCTTGAGCATATTTTTGAGCCTTTAATTCAAGCTGGTCAAGATGCAAGTCGCTATCGTCAAGGTGCGGGACTGGGACTATCGATTAGCCGCCAACTGATTGAGTTGATGGGCGGTTCGCTTTACGTAAGCAGTCAACCGATGGTCGGCACCACGTTTAGTTTCACCTTGCCATTGGCCAGCGAAGAAGAAATCCAAGCAACTCAAACCTTAGTGGCGCGCGGGCACTTTCAAATTCCTGAGATTAATTTGGAAAATGGCGACGACTTATCGCTACCCGAGAACCCTGATGGCCCACTGCTTTACGTCGCAGATGATGAACCCGTTAACTTGCGAGTACTGGAAAGCTTCTTGCGCCTAGAAGGATACCGCGTTCGTACCGTTTCAGATGGCCCAGAAACGCTGGCGCTGGTTGAACAAGAAAAGCCGGAACTGCTGTTACTCGACATTATGATGCCCGGCATGAGCGGCTACCAAGTATGTAGTGAACTACGTGAAACCTATGATCATGCTGAGCTACCGATCATTATGCTCACCGCTCTCAGCCAAACAGAAGACCGTGTGAGAGGCTTTGAAGCAGGCGCGAATGACTACTTATCGAAGCCATTCAACAAACAAGAGTTGGCGGCACGTATCCAAGCGCATTTAACAGCAAGTAAAGCGGAAATGCGCCATATGGAAAACAAAGTGCTGGAGTCAGAACTTCGACAACGTGCTGTCGTCGAAGCAAGCCTTCTTGAAACTCAAGGTCGTTTGTTGGAACAGCTAGAATCTGCACCGGAAGCTATTATTTGTCTGCGAGAAGATCAGCGTATTCGTTTTGCTAACGAAGCGGCTTGTAAGCTATTCAAACGCAGTTTAGAGCAACTTAAACGCTCGTCAGCTGACGAACTGATCGCACCAAAATATTTGACGGTGAAGCAGCCTCATTATTGCGGCAAAATTGATATCTACATTGAGGATATTCGTCAAAACATTGAAGCCGACATTCTAAAACTGCCAGAAGGCTCCGGCTTAGATGTGATGTACATCTTTAATGTCGGTGGTGGAGCTAACGCCGCGCGTATTCATAACCTAGAAACTGCGGTAGAAGTACTCTCAAGTTATGCATTCGATGGTGATAGAGACCAGTTGCAGAAACTCAAAGAGCTTGGTGGCGAGTTTACTCGTTTGGCTGATAAGGCTTTGGGCAACAAAAAAGATAAGCAAGATTTGATGCGTGAAGTGTTAGTCGATGCCATGACGCATGCATTAGACTATTGGGAGTCTGTTACGGGTGAAAGTAAATTTGCGTTTGCCGAACAAAGTGGACTGTGGCGCGTCTACCTCGACCGAAGCACACTGCAAACCCGCACGCTCGATAAATACATGCGTATCGAAACTCTGCCTAAAACACCACGCTGGAGAACGGTTCTGAGTTCGATTGAGTTTATTCTTGAACACTGTAAAGAACAGAGCCCTGAACGTGCTTACATCGAAGCACAGCGCGATAAATTGCAAAGACTGCTCACTAGCTAAACCTCTCATAAAATACAAGCCTCGCTCAATGCGGGGCTTTTTATACCTATGTTTTCTGCCTATGGGTGGTACGCACTCTCACCTCTCAAAAAACAAAATGCATGACATGTAAACGGTGAATGTATGCTCCTATGCACTCAACGAACTAGTACGAGCTGACATTTTCACAAACACCATTAATCTTAGCGACGGCCTCAAGCACTCTTCTTAATTGAGCTTATTTCCTAGCGGCTTCGACGGAACTCTCCTCTTCTTTAAACGAAAAAACACCGTAGTTAAAAAGTGTTGTATTGCACTATTTATCAATCCGCCATTCTTCTTTGATAAATGGGAAATTAGACTTCATTTTTCTTGTAAAAAAAGCATAATCACCCTCTTAATTTCGCTGGTAAAAAAGACGATTTTTCATATTCCAAACGGAAATTGACCAACAATTGACAGAGATTGCGAAGTCAATCACA
>JABXIW010000436.1 GCA_013372875.1 Gammaproteobacteria bacterium
ATCCGAATAACCAACAATGACACCATTATCATTAATATCAAAAGCAAAGCTGGCTAAACCGCCATCCAGCTCGCCCAGATCAATCGCACCCGATGATGTGAAATGAATCCCGTGACTTGTAAAATCTAAAAAATTATTGCCATCGCTGTCAACGCCAAGCGGACCATCACCATAACCTACAACTTCGCCAGAGTTATTTAATCCATAGGCGAAACTGATGGTTCCACCCTCAATTTTACCAAGGTCAATAATTTCATAAGGTGCTGCTACTGCGGTTCCTACCGCCAAGCTAATAGAGGTCGCAAGCAATGTTTTTGTAAAAGCGTTCAATTTCATTCTAATTCTCTTTACAGCGCTTATTAGACAGCGTCTGGTTGTGATTCGGGTTGGGCGTCTTGAAACGCATCCAAAGTTAAACAATGTTGCTCAATAGCAACCAGGCGTGGATAGTCAGTTAAATCCACATCAAATCTGCGTGCATTGTACATTTGGGCGACGATAAAAGCATCGGCCAAAGTGACATCCACACCAAAGGCAAATGGTCCTTGCTTAGCAAACTCTGCAAGCTGCGCTTCTAATGCTGAAAAACCTTGATGGATCCAATGATGATACCAGCCATCTTTGCCCTCATCGGAAACACCCAACTCGCCTTTTAAGTACTTTAAAATTCGCAAGTTGTTGATCGGATGAATATCGCATGCAATGCTCAAGCACACACTTCTGACTTGCGCACGCAAAAAAGGTTCACTCGGCAACAAATCAGGGCCATCGTGAGTTTCATCAAGGTACTCACAAATGGCCATGGATTGGCTTAGCAGCTTGCCATTATCGTCTAATAATGGCACCAAGCCTTGCGGATTTTTCTCAAGATATTCAGGCTTATGTTGCTCGCCACCATCTTTAACCAAATGCACCGAAATGTTTTGGTAAGCCAGGCGTTTTAAGTTTAAAGCGATCCGCACACGATAAGCCGCGGTGGACCGCCAGTAACCATAAAGTTTCAACATAAGCCAAATAACCTTTTGATTTTATTGATTATAATTCGTATTTCTCAACCGTCTGATGAATCTGACCGAAAATCGAGTCGCCATTCTCATCAAACATTTCAATCGTTACCGAGTCGCCAAAACGCATAAATGGTGTTCTTGGCGCACCATCCGCAATGATTTCTAACATACGAACTTCGGCTAAACATGACGAGCCCGTGGTTTCGTCAACATTGGAAATAGTACCAGAACCCACAATTGCGCCAGCGGCTAATGGGCGAGTTTTTGCTGCATGAGCTACTAGTGTTGGGAAATCAAACACCATATCCACGCCACAGTCAGGATTACCTAACAAGTCATCATTTAAGTGAGTAGTTAATGGTAAATAGACTTTTTTGCCGTCCCACTTGTCACCTAACTCGTCTGGCGTTACCGCTACTGGCGAGAAAGCTGACGAAGGCTTAGATTGGAAGAAACCAAATCCTTTGGCTAATTCGCCTGGGATCAAATTACGCAATGACACATCGTTAACAGTCATCAATAAACGAATTTCTTTTTCCGCCATTTCAGGCGTCGCACCCATTGGCACATCGCCCGTGATAACTGCCACTTCCGCTTCCATATCGATGCCGTACTCTTCTGAAGCCATTTGGATATTGTCACGAGGACCAATAAAAGCATCGCTGCCACCTTGATACATTAGCGGGTCGTGCCAAAAAGTCTCTGGCATTTCCGCATTACGCGCCTTACGCACTAACTCCACATGATTAACATAAGCCGAACCATCAGCCCATTGATAAGCTCGCGGTAATGGTGATTCACAAGCGTTTTGATCAAAATCAAAACTTTCCGCTACTTCGCCCGCGTTCAAACGACCATATAACTCTTCTAAATCAGGCTTAAAAGTCGCCCAATCGTCTAAAGCAGCTTGTAAGGTTTTAACATGACATGGCTTGACTGCCTTTTTTAAATCGCGGCTAACGACCACTAATCGTCCATCACGGCTGCCATCTTTTAATGTTGCTAATTTCATTATTTATTCCTAATTCGATTAAAGGGGGCAGAGATAAAGATCTGTCCCCGATTTATTCTCTTTCTTAACAATCTGAGCTAGAACCCAAAAAGACCATTATTCTGATACTTTCCAGCTATCTGCATAAGCCGGATTCTCCACCGACGACATCTTCTCACCGACTTCCAGTGCATCGCGCGTATCCAGCATCACCGCCACTTCATCGGTTTCTTTCTTGGCATACTCCAAACCAGCTTTAAAAGCTTTCGGATGAGGACCATGGGTAAAACCAGACGGGTGGAAAGTTACCATACCAGCGTCAATATTATCGCGGCTAAAGAAGTCTCCAGCGTGGTAAAAAAGCACTTCATCAAAATCATCATTGTTGTGATAGAAAGGCACTTTTAATGCGCCCGGATCAGACTCAATCGGACGCGGTACAAAAGTACAGATCACAAAACGACTGGCCACAAATGTGGTATGCGCCGAAGGCGGCAAATGATAGCGATGCGACATCAATGGGCGAATATCACGCCAGTTAATGCGCACCACCGATAAATCACCGTGCCAACCAATCGCGTCCAATGGCGAGTAATTAAAATGCACTTTTGATAACTGATCGCGGCGTTTAATTTCCACCGTCCAAGGCGTATCGTCTTGTTGCGCCTTAAACTTATCATTTATCGCAGGCACATCCAGCATCGCTTGGTCGAAAATAGCCTGCGGGCCAACAAGACCTTTATCCGGCAATTGATAGCTATCGTTAGTCGCTTCAATCAATAGCATAGTCATTGGCTCATGCGGCTCTAAACGCCAGTTGGTACCACGCGGGATAACCACATAGTCACCATCGCGAATTTCCATATGACCATAATCACAGAACAAATCACCCTTACCCTTGTGGATAAATAGTAATTCATCACCATCGCCATTTCGTGCCAAGGCTGGCATCTTCTCATTACAATCCCAAATGCGGAATTTACAATGAGCATTAAATAATAAGTTTTCCGCAGACCAAGGCGAATTAGAAGCCTTATCCAAATCGTTTAAGTCAAAAGCTCTCGGTCTTAAAGGCCCTTCCCACTTTTCCCAAGCCGTCGGAGGACGCTTGTGGTGAAAATGAGCCGTTGGCCCAAAGAAACCACTACGACCCGATTCACGCTCATAAATACCCTCTTCTGGTAAATCGGCGTGCGCCTGGCGCGAGATAGTGCCTTCTTTGTGCGGGAATGAAATCCACTTACGCATACACTTCTCCTGTCTGTATCAGACCAGCTTAGATAACACCGCGGTCGATTTGATCTTGTTCAATCGATTCGAATAATGCTTTAAAGTTACCTTCACCAAAACCTTGGTTGCCTTTGCGTTGAATAATCTCAAAGAAAATTGGACCAATTACAGTGTTGGTAAAGATTTGCAATAAAATGCCTTCTTCGTGATCCAATGAACCATCGATCAAGATCTGGTTTTTACGCAACTTTTCCACATCTTCGTGATGCTCAGGGATACGCTTAGGGATCATGTCGTAATAAGCACCTGGAGTTGGCATAAAGTCCATACCACCTGCACGTAAGCGCTCGATAGTGTCGTAAATATCAGGCGTCGAAAGCGCGATATGCTGAATACCCTCGCCTTTGTATTCTTTTAAATACTCTTCGATTTGCGATTTTTCGTCCGCTGACTCATTGATTGGAATACGCAATTTATTACAAGGACCTGTCATCGCTTTTGAGAAAAGTGCTGTTTGCTTACCTTTAATATCGAAATAACGGATTTCACGGAAGTTAGCGATTTTAGTGTAGAAATCAGCCCAACGAGCCATACCACCGCGCACCACATTGTGGGTTAAGTGATCAAGGTTCTGTAAGCCCATGCCTAGTGGGAATTTGTCGACGCCTTCAATGAAATCGAATTCGTCATCATAAACGCTGCCGCTTTCGCCCCATTTATCCACGAAATAGAGTACTGAACCACCGATACCGTAAACCGCAGGGTGCGAGTTATGCTCAGGCTTATCAAAGGCTTCTGCACCATTGGCAATCGCGTGCTCATAAGCTTTTTGCGCATCGGCTACGCGCCATGCCATAGCGCACGCACAAGGGCCGTGTAACTGGCTGAATTCGTTGAAATAACCTTCGGTTTCACCATTGATGACGAAATTGATATCGCCCTGACGGTACAAAGATACGTTTTTAGTTCTATGGTTCGCCACGCGAGTAAAGCCCAATAATTCGAATAAATCGCGTAATTTTTGGATACCTTCAGCATCTGGTGCTGAATATTCTACGAACTCGAAACCATCGGTTCCCATTGGGTTAGCGACAGGCTCAGTTGGAGTTGGCGCGCTGGTTACTTTTGCTTGCATGTTTGATGCTTCTAAATTTGACATTTTGTGTTCCTCAATACTCAAAGAGGTTGAATCTATGATGCTTGAATCCATGATAATGATTACTCAAACACCGAAAATAATGTTTTTGCTGTGCTTTTATCTGGCTAAGATTAATTAGCCGTATAAAAGCTAGGTTTAAGCGAAAAGACTCCATTGAGCGCGAATTTGCACCGCAACAAGGTAAGTAGGAATGTGATATTTATTAAAAATCAATGACATATCAATGATATAGCGTCGTTTGTTGAATTTCTAACCTGCTTAAATTATTCCAGCTATTATGCTACAAGCCTGCAAACTTGACAATAAAAAGCCCACTGCTTGGTGGGCTTTTCATCCATCGAATTAACTGGCTAATTTCTCTTCTTTCGGCGGATAGATTGGCGCATGCAAACCCAATCGTTTGGCCTCTTCGACCATCGCCATCACATCAGAATTGGCCACATCAAATAGCTGCTTTAAGCTCTCGATAACAAAATATTGTGGCTGCATAATATCAATTCGATATGGCGTACGCAGAATATCAACTGGATCGAATGGCTTGCGGATCACCTCAGGATTTTCCAAGCTGTGCGGCGTTTCTCCAATTGATGATAAAATGCCACCACCGTAAATACGAGTGCCTTGCGCCGTATTCATCAAGCCGAACTCAACGGTAAACCAGTATAATCTCGCCAAAAACACACGATCTTGTTTGGAAGCGGTATAACCTAACTTGCCGTAAGTCTCTGTAAATTCAGCAAAATATGGGTTGGTCAGCATGGCGCAATGACCAAAGATCTCATGAAACACATCTGGCTCTTGCAGATAGTCCATTTCTTCGGGAGTACGAATAAAGGTCGCGCACGGGAATTTCTTGTCCGCCAATAAGGCAAAGAATTTATCGAAATTGATTAACGCTGGAACCCAAGCCACTTCCCAGCCAGTTTCTTTGCGCAACACGCTGGAAACTTCTTCCAGCTGTGGGATTCTATCTTTAGGCAAATTCAGCTTATCCAAGCCTTCAAAATATTCTGGGCAAGCACGATCAACAATCAGTTTTTCCTGGCGACTGATTAGTTTGTGCCAAGTTTCATGCTCAACGTCTGTGTAGTGAATAAAGCCATCTTCGTCCATCGGACGGGCTTTATATTTAGTGCCTTTTCCAGATTTGCCCATTAAATACCACCTAATTCGTTCTTAAATTTTTAATTGAACGTTAATGATTATTATTAATTCTGTACGCCCAACGATTTTGCGGACTCATTATCTTTAGCTTATTGTGTAAAAACAAGTAAAAATTGCCCATTTATAGGCTTTGACCGCTTGAAGTCCGAGCAGTTTCATTATTAAATAAAATCATGAGATTGCTCATGATCTACAGCAATTCAACGGAACTTGTCTTAATTAACAAAGACAAACTTTATTACCAAGTTTAGCTTCCACTCGAACAAATTTGGCGGCAAAACAAAGTAACTAGCGTGCAATCCAATGCAAAGGAATTTTAATAATAATGCTAAAAGTGACAAAACCACTGGTCATAGCTTCAACCTCAATCATCTTGCTGTTTGGCAGCAGCTTATTCGCCAACACAGCAGCTTATACTAAGTCGCAGCAGTTGTTTCTTGATGCAGAAAAAGCGCTAAAAACCAATGACATTACCAAGTTTCAACAACTTAAAGGTCAATTGTCACATTATCCTTTGGTGTCTTATTTAGATTTCGAATATCTATCACGCAATTTAAGTGCTAAAAACAAAGCACAAATTGATCAGTTTATTCAATTGCAACAACATTCACCGCTCGCTTCGCGGCTCAAGTTTCGCTATATCAATAGTTTGGTGGCGAAAAAAGAATATGGCCTATTCAGTCAATATTATGCAGATGCGTTTGAGTCCAGTAAAAACGCCAAATTAAAATGCCTCTATTTAAGTAACCAACTCAAACAAGGCATCAAAGAATCGATCGTTTTCCCAGAAGTTAAAAAACTCTGGACAGTAGCCAAGTCGCAACCAAAAGAGTGCGATCCTTTATTTAAGCAGTGGAAAGATGCAGGTCAGCTGACACAGAAGGTTGGAGCTGAACGCTTTAACAAAGCAGCACGCAAAGGCCCTGTGTCGATGATTAATTACCTCAAGCGTTACTTGCCTAAGAAGCAGCAATATTTAGCAGAGCTATGGACCAAAGCGCGCAAAAACCCTGGCGTAATTGCTAATCGCCGCTTTTTCCCGCAGAAAGATTTTAAATACCAAGAAGCTGCAATCGCAGTTTTCGCAATTAAAAAATTAGCTTGGGGCGATCGCGACGCAGCCTACAAAACTTGGCGCAGTGTGCAAAGGCATATCATTGTGCCCAAAGAGCTCAAAGATGATGCCGAGCGTACCCTCTTCTTGGCCATGGCTACCGAGAATAAACCTTGGGCGCATACATGGGCTAAACGCAATATCAACCGCTATTTATCCGATGAACTTATTTCCCACTGGAAACTGGCGACTTTTCTACGCCAAGAAGACTGGGCTTCGGTCAAAGAACAGTATGACCTCTTGCCTGAGCAAACTCAAAACACCAACCAGTGGAAATATTGGTACTCGATTGCTTCCGAAAAAACAGGCGCCAAAGCCGTTGCCATACCAATATTAGAGCGGCTTGCTTTGCAGCGTGATTATTATGGCTATAAAGCCGCAGCAAAGCTCAAAAAGCCATTGCAGTTAAATCACAAATCCTCAGTCATTCCTGCGGATGTTTTGAGCAAAGTTCAGGGCTTGTCTAATGTGGAGCGCGCCAAAGAATTATTTGCTTTAGAGCGCTATCGTGATGCCAATCGCGAATGGCGCAGCCTGCAAAACCGTTTGAGCTCACCAGTAGAGTTTCAAGCGGCAGCGAAAATTGCCCACGACTGGGGCTGGTATAACCAAGGGATCTTGACTATTGCTAAGGCCAAAGTTTGGGACGACACCGACATTCGCTTTCCCACCGCCTTTAAAGAAGACTATATAGTGATGGGCAAAAAAGTCGATTTAGAGCCAGAATGGTTAATGGGCGTTACTCGCCAAGAAAGTGCCTATGGCCCTTATGCAGTTTCTGGCGCTGGCGCTTACGGCCTAATGCAAGTATTACCCTCAACCGCCAAGATTTACTCGAAAAAACTCGGGGTCAAATATTCCAATCGCAAAGATTTGTTTAAGCCGCATACCAATATCGAAATGGGCTCAAATTATTTAAAACTGCGTTATGACGAGCTGGATCAAAACCCTATTTACGCCTCAGCCGCCTACAACGCAGGCAAACATCGAATCGACAAATGGAAAGCCTTTGGCCGCTTCCCCACCGAGATTTGGATCGAAGCCATCCCCTACACCGAAACTCGCGACTACATCAAAAAAGTCATGACCTACCGCGCCATTTACGCGCTAAAGCTCAATAAAAAAGACACGGTTTTTGACTATATTTTGAATACTGAGACTGGTGGGTGATTATGTATTGCTAATATCAGTTAGTAAGTATGAAGTAAATCAGCAATATTAAAGCCCATAACCATTGTAATGAATAACAAACTCTTAACTTATTAAAAGCTCTTTGCTTTGTTGAATCTATAACACTTTTATAATAACCACCTAGAATCAATTCACCACGGAAGGATAAAGCAATTCCTGTGGTTAGGAATGGGATGGGGCTTCCATAGCGCTTAAATAAATCTAAATGCTCTTTTTTCAGTATAGAAAGCACTTTAACTTCAAAATAAGTTGCAAAAACTAAAATCAATACAAATGTAACGAAGAAATACCAAAAGTCCATGTATGGATCCACTTTCTTTTAAAAGAATTAAATTACGACAGAATAAAAGCCCATGGCCAAAAAAGAAATAATTGTAAATATATAGGTTAATCTTAACCTCCTTGGATATTTATGGTCTTTTTGTTCTAGTATGTCTTTATATTCGCCGCCTAAAATAAATCCGCCAACCATAGAAAAAGGCATTATTATATTCAGTTGGGGAACAGAAGAATCAACATGCTCATCATATATATGGCGATAATTACGATATATGTTATCAATCACTATCGATTCATAGTGACTGATAACCATAGATATAAAAAACCATAAATAAAGATGATTGCTATCCACATTTAAAAATATTTCTCTAAACTAATCCCAATATAGTCGTCATTACGGAACGGGTAGAAAATCGACTCTTGTGGCTGGTTTTCATCAAAACCGGTAAAATAGCGTGCTTCCAAAATGATTTTCCAGCTATCACCAATACGGCGAGAAGCCTCTAAATTAATAAACTTCTGCCCTTCTTCACTATGTGAATAGCCCAGTAAGGCTTCGGTGGATTGCACATCGTTCATTGCTAAACGAAAGCCTGTGACGATTGAATCTTGGCTTTGAAAGCCGCCGCCAATAAAGTCACGACTATCGGTTTGGTACTCCAAAATCATACCCAAATCGATGCCGCTTTCTTTGATGTCATAAAACGAATATTCAAATCCAGCAACCGCCGCCCAATATCGATCACTATCAAACCCTGAGCGCGAAATGGCTTCGAGTTTCCACAGCCAAGCATCAATCGTCGCTTGTAGATCAATACTGGTTTGATCGATGGTCACATAAAGCGGACGCAGCATTGGGTTGAATGGGTTACTGCTATCGACTACAAACAATGGCTCCCGACTGGTTCCTGAGAAATGAGAAACGCCTAGTTCCCAGTCACCAATCGAGCGTGACCAGCGGATCGCTGCATCTAAATTATGTTCTTCATCAGAACTGGCATAAAGCGGATTATCGGTATCCACCTCGAGCGGAAAGCGCAAACGACCATCTAAACCTGCAAAGGTGCGCTCGCGAAAATAAGGCAAAACAAATAATTCTAATAAACCCCAATCCTGCTCAGTCATGAGGTGTAGCATTGGCTGACCGAGCTTATCTTCACCATCAATATTTTCCACAAAGTCGGTTTGATTGATGATGTCTACTAGGTGCTGCGACTCAGCTACGCCCCAGTAAACCTTTCCAATCCCCGCTTTCAGCTCCCACTCGTCCCCCACATAATTGAACATCAATTCACGAATATCACCATGGGTACGCTCCGAATCTTCACTATCCCAACGGAAGAATGGCTTGAAAGTCACCGACCAGTCGGCATCTTCCCATTCATGGTAATACTCAGGCTCAAAGGCCAGTGAGAAATTTTGATTGGACTGACCAAAGTCAGCATCTTGAGTAAAGAAACGTCCTTCGGCTTGGATTTGTCCCGACCATTCACCTGCACTACTAACAGGCGCGAATGTGGCGATAGTAACACCAACTGCAAAGGATAGGCTTTTGAAACGAGTTCTTGTGGTTGCCATTTTATTTAGATACCAAATGGTTTGTTATTAACTGTATTTTAGTAGTAGCTTTAACAAAAAGCCATAGCACCAGTCCTTGCAAGAGGATTCAATTCTTTTTCAAGCAGTGGAATCTTTCACATTTTAGCCACAATAAGATCGTGCATTTTTTAACCAATATGCTACATTGAAGCTAAGTCTTGCTGAAATGCTTTAGCAGAAAAATTAAGCGCAAGGTGAAGATTTAGGTAATGATATGGCTAGTTCTTTAACTCCACAAAGAGGCCATTGGTATAAACGACCAGACCTCAATGATGTTTTTGAAGTTGTCGCAATTGACGATGACGAAGGCACTATTGAGATCCAATATTTCAATGGCGAAATCGAGGAACTGGATATATCTAGCTGGGAACAACTGCATATAGCAGGTGCAGCGCCACCAGAAGATTGGTCTGGCGCCTTAGAAGTTGATCGTTATGCCATCAATGATAGAGTCAGTGACTCTCCTACCAGTCTTGATGATGCGCTCAATCACCTAGACTTCAACGAATACTAAGATTTACTTTTTCAAATAAGCCGATATAGTAATTCGCTACTTTTATAGCATTATTTTGGCGATCCCATGGCTACTCCACAAAACTGGCAACAAGCGCTACAAGGCTTAAAGCGAGAGTCCTTTTACCAAGAGATCACTCAGTTTGTGCAAACCGAAAGAGCCAATGGCAAAACCATCTATCCAGCCAAAAAAAAGGTTTTTCAAGCACTAAATTCCACCCCATTTGATCAAGTAAAAGTGGTGATACTGGGTCAAGATCCTTATCACGGACCCAATCAAGCTAATGGCTTATGCTTTTCCGTAAATAAAGAGATCCCGCTGCCACCGTCACTAAGAAACATTTATAAAGAAATTGAACAAGATCTTGGCTGTGAAATGCCGAGGCACGGCGATCTAAGCCATTGGGCAAAACAAGGGGTTTTGCTACTTAATGCGGTGCTGACAGTCGAAGATGGCCAAGCAGGCTCTCACGCCAATCGTGGCTGGGAGAAAGTTACCGACAGCATTATTCAAAGCCTTAATCAACTGGATCATTCAGTCGTTTTTCTGCTTTGGGGAGCCTATGCGCAAAAAAAATCGTCTTTAATTGATAGTAAGCACCATATTTTAAAAGCTCCCCACCCGTCACCACTGTCCGCCCATCGAGGATTCTTCGGTTGTAAACATTTTTCAAAATGCAATCAAATACTTGTAGAACATGGACAAACGCCTATACAATGGGCGCTAGAGCAGGATTGAGTCTGCTCAGAGGGTAGCTATAAAATTATCCAAGGAAGAAATCAACAACAGTATGATTTTTAGGGTTTTATTTAAAATCTGTGTTCTTATCGCGTGCTTATTTTTAAGCGCGGTTTTTGCTGCGCATGATGAAAAGCCTCAAATCATTATCCTTGCAAAAAATTTTTCCGGGCATACCTCTAATATAGCCAAAAGCATCGAGCTTTCTGAATTAACTTCTAAATACGTTATCAACTCCGAAAGTCTTGAGAATTGGACTTCAGATCAAAACCCTGCTTTATACGTAGCGCTGGGAATCGATGCCCTATCTGCTTTGCAAAGCAATGGCGTTAAGCAGCCCGTTCTGACTGGCTTGATAACTTCAAGTCAATGGATAGCCTTTAAAACAAAAAATCCTAACACTAATTTCAGCGCCATTTTTTACGACCCTGATTTAGCAAAACAACTAATCCTGACAAAAGCCATAGCACCGCTAACGAAATCCATCGGCATTATGCATTCGGAGCAATATCGAATTGATGAAGAAGTTTTAAACAAAGTCAGTAAACAGATTGAATTGCAGTTAGACATTAGTATCAATAATTCAAGTGACGACTTCACTAGTAATTATGCCGAGCTTTCGCATAACAATGACGCCACTTTACTAATTCCCGATCGCGCTAACTTTAATCGAAACACCATCCCCAAGGCCATTCTTACCAGCTATCGCCAAGGCAAGTTAACAATCGGGTATTCTAAAGGCACAGTAAAGTCAGGCGCTCTAGCAACCAGCTACACCAGCACTACAGATTATACTCAAGACTTAATAAATGCTGCTCAGTCTTTACTCTCTGGGAAAGTCACTAAAACAAACCGCTTTAGTAATTTATTCTCCGTAGAAATCAATCGTGAAGTAGCCAAGTCATTAGGAATAGTGCTGCCATCCAATAGCGATATTGAACAAAGCATTCAAGAAACCTTGGCGAAAATAACTTCAGGAAAACTCGATGAGTAAAGGCCGATTAAGTTCCGTTAGTCGAGGGCTAATTGCTTACTCCCTTTTTTCCATTGGCGTTATCGTTATTTTTAATTTATACATCTTTAAAGATAATCAGCAAGATTACAGTAACAACCAGCAAAATACCGCTAACTCTTTAATTACAGCAATCGAAGCAAGAGTTGAGCTTCCTTTATTGGTTGCCGATAACGAAACCATTCAAGCTGAACTTAGCAAAATTGAATTAGCGCCAGATATTATTTTGGTCGAAGTTAAAGATAATAAAGATGCATTAGTTGCTAGCAAATATAATTCCGAAAATGGATCTGGAAATATCAATGAACAGCGATTTATGGAAAAAAATATTTTAAATAAGCCAGATACCACAGACTTTGAAGATATATTTTCTGATGACACAATTGAGTTAGAGAATCAAATTATTGGCAGTGTCAAAGTTTATTTAAATGCTTATGATGCATTAAGCACATATCGTAACAATAGTTTCATTGTTAGCTATAACCTATTGCTCATTGTTCTGATGATATTTATGGCTTACTTATACTTTAAACAAGCGCAAGTACAAAAAAAGAAAGTTAATCAAATTTCCTCAATGCTAGCCGATAATAAGTTAAGTTATTTTGAGCAAAGCACCTCGTCTGAACTAAACGAGCTCTACTCAAGTGCCGCAAAAGCCGTTGATAGACTATCGAAACAAAGCTATCAACTGGCTAATTTAAAGCAAGAGATTCAGTACGCCCGCGAAGATTCTAACTTAGAACTGCATAAGTTTTTAGAGTTTTTAATTAACTCGAAAAAAGTTGAGCTTGATGAAAACTTAACGGTATTTTCACAATCAGTACTGAGCTCGCGAAGCGAAGAAAAATCGCTAGTAAATATTGGTCGTTCCTTGAGCTCTGCGATAGCTATGCACTCTGAGCTATTGAGTAAGAACAACGTTACAGTTTTTGATAATATATTAAACAAACTGCAGGATTTTAGTGTTTTTCTTGATAGGAAGTTGTTCCATCAATTTCTTAACTTGCTTGTTGAGCAGTTGATACAGTTATGCAAAAACTCGGAGATTAATGTCAATGCTGATATCAATCGTCTGCAAGATGATTCAAATATCCTAAGATTGTCATTCGAATCCTCATCACCCGCTTTTAAAAAAGCTCTAGAGATGCAAAGCTTGTTTGAATTCGTTC
The DNA here is from genome assembly GCA_013372875.1 of Gammaproteobacteria bacterium. Next base: position 13,168 of record JABXIW010000436.1, read on the forward strand.
CTCAAGCTCACAGCAACATCGGCGAAAACAACTCTTCCTTTATCGCTTGTAAGCACCTAGTGCAAAAAGCTGGCGGTGACTATATCTTCCTAAAAGAAGAAATTCGTTTTGAATTTCCAGTTTTGATTGAAAAAAATTACGTAGCTACCAGTAACTTATCCCTTATCAAACCACTAGAAGAGAAGCGCTCAATATTAGTTTTTGATTCGGACCCAACAGAACGAATTGTGCTGATGGGTTATTTAACTAAGTTTGGACAAAACGCAGATAAGGCGACAACTAAGCAAGTGGTTTTACAAAAATTAAGACATAATCACTTTGATATATTGTGCGTCAACTCAGAATTCTTTTCCGATCAAGATCCTTACTTCTTAACCAATTTTAAAAGCGAGTATCTTGCAATTGAAAACCCGCCATTGCTATTAGTTATTTCGAGCAATAAGAAAATCATCAAAAATGATTATTTCAAATCCTTTAATGCCAAGCTACTGCATAAGCCCATTGATTTGAAACAGCTTGAAAGATTTTTGATACAATTAACTTAATAAGCGCTTCAATACTTTTTTGTAATCATCCATAATTTCTAGTTCTCGCCGATGACGACCATCAACTATAACTTGTCGTCCCCTTACCCAAACCGAAGCAACGGCTGGCTCGACTTGTTGGTTAAAGATCAGACTATCAAGTAACTGATCATCTTGTTTTTCAAATAATGCCATGGACTGATTGTTGAGCTCGATAAAATCGGCCTTTTTGCCAATGCCGATAGAACCAGCTTGATTATCCAAACTCTGAGCACCGCCTTTTGCCGCTTGTGTCCAAAGCCAGTGACCATTAGAGCTATATTCGCCTTCCGTTAAGACGGTTCGATTATGGCTCATTAAGCGGTTTTGGTACTCAAGCCAGCGTAACTCTTCAGTCGCATTAACTGAAATATGACTATCACTACCAACACCCCATTGCCCTTGCTGTGATTTATAGTCTTGCATAGCAAAAAAGCCATCACCTAAATTGCCCTCGGTGGTGGTACAAATCGAAACCACTGCTTTCGAATCCGCAACTGCTTTGACTTCTTCTTTAGTCATATGGGTAGCATGGACCAAACACCAGCGCTGGTTCAGATCAAAATTATTCGCTAACCACTCAACTGGTCTTTGCTGATAAAAGTTAGTGCAGTCTTCGACTTCTTTTAATTGCTCAGCAATATGAATATGAATAGGCGCTTTTGAATCAAGCGAATCCAAATGGCCGATAGCAAAAGCAATATCCGCTTGATTAACCGCTCGTAATGAATGCGGCGCTATGCCAAAGTTTTGTCCATAGTCACCAGCGAGTTTGCTCACTGAATCGAGTAAATGGGCATAGGCGGTTTGATCATGAATAAAGCGTTTTTGCCCTTCATTTGGTGATTGCTCGCCAAATCCGCTGTAACGATAGAATACGGGAAGCAAAGTAGTGTTGATACCGGTGTTTTTCGCAGCCTCAAAAATTCGCTGCGACATTTCCGCAGGATTAGCATAATGCTGGCCTTTAATATCATGGTGTAAATAGTGGAACTCGCCAACTGAAGTATAACCCGCTTTAAGCATCTGCATATAAAGCGCGCTGGCGATAGCTTCTAAATCCTCTGGGGTAATTTTGCCCACAAAATCATACATAATTTTGCGCCATGACCAGAAAGAGTCGTTACCCGCACCGCTCTGTTCAGCAAGTCCTGCCATAGCCCATTGAAAGGCATGGGAATGGTTATTGACCATTCCCGGGATCAGCGAACCATAGATGATGTCGCCGCTAAAATCAGGCGTAATTTCCGATTGAGGTTTAATTTCTTGGATAACCCCATTAGAATCTATATCCAACAGCGCATCGCGGACCCAACCTTGGTCCAGCAGAATATGTTTGGCAAAAATTTGCTTCATCGCAGCGTAACACTATGACCATTAATAGCTTGGGATCATAATATGAGTGAGCAGGAAACTAAACCATTTGATCGATTAATTCGTAATATCAATATTGCGACTATGGCCAGTAAGGACGATTACGGCATCATCGAAAACGGTGCTGTGGGAATTAACGATGGGATCATAGCTTATGTAGGAGCTGATACAGCTAATCTGACTGGAGATCTGGAGACCGATGGCGAAGGCGAATGGTTATTGCCAGGTTTAATCGATTGCCACACTCACTTGGTTTATGGCGGCAATCGCGCCAACGAATTCGAAATGCGCTTAAATGGCGCTTCTTATGAAGAAATTGCCAAAGCTGGCGGCGGCATTCTTTCCAGTGTTAACGCCACTCGTGAAACCAGCGAAACCGACTTGTTTATTGCTTCAGCGCATCGAATTCAAGATTTAATGGCCGAGGGCGTTACCACCATTGAAATAAAATCAGGCTATGGCCTAGATCTGGAAACCGAGCTTAAAATGCTGCGCGTAGCTAAGCGCTTAGGTGATGCCTACCCTGTTCGAGTTGTGCCAACTTTCTTGGGCGCTCATGCTCTGCCACCAGAATATGCTGAAAATAGCGATGGATATATTGATTTAGTCTGCAATCAAATGATCCCAGCAGTTGCCAAAGAAGAGCTGGCGGATTCTGTCGATGTATTTTGTGAGAATATTGGCTTTAGTTATGCACAAACCGAGAAAGTCTTTCAAGCTGCCAAAGCCCATGGCTTAAAAGTAAAGCTGCATGCAGAGCAACTGTCCGATCAAAATGGCGCCTCGCTAGTAGCTCAATATAATGGTCTATCCGCCGATCACTTGGAGTATTTATCGCAAAACTCCATTGAGAAAATGGCCAAGGCAGGTACCGTGGCTACTTTATTGCCCGGCGCCTATTACTTTTTACGCGAAACCAAATTACCGCCGATACAAGCACTGCGCGATGCTGGCGTGCCCATGGCGATTGCCACCGATCATAACCCTGGAACTTCGCCCTGCTTATCGTTGTTATTAATGCTGAATATGGCTTGCACTCTATTTAAAATGACGCCACTAGAAGCTCTGCAAGGCGTTACCATTAATGCCGCCAAAGCATTAGGTCTTGATAAAGAGATTGGCACTATTGAAGTGGGCAAACAAGCTGAATTAGTACTATGGGATATTGAGCACCCTAATCAGTTGAGTTATCAGTTTGGTAGTCACCATAAAAATAAGGTTCTGTAACTATGGGGGCTCTATTATTTATAATATTTTTGCTCGTAGGGTTAACGCTTTCCATACATACTCTTTTGGTTATTTATAAAAATAATAAAGCGCAAAAGTGGCCAATAGTTAGCTGTACTGTGCTAGAAAGCTACTTAAAAAAGGTTGAGCACAATGATGCAGGACACTATGGTGGTGGCTACGAATATTTACCAGTAATTAAATATCAATATACTCTAAATGGCCGCTCATATAAGAGTAAAAAAATTTACTTCAATGCAACTCCATATGTTGGTTACGATCAAGCTAAGAAACTGGTTGACCAATATGCAAAAGGCTCTAGCAATATTGCCTATTGTAACCCATCAAATCCTAAACAAGCCGTTCTATCTTTAGACAGAGATAAGCGAGGGATTTTTTGGCAAATAGTTGGCGCTATATTTTCTTTAGGCTTTGCTTATGGAATCTATAAAGACCTTTAAAATTTCTAAACTTGACCTTGTAACTGCTTTAGCAAAGATTTTAGCTTTGCTTTAAGCTCTTTTGCCAAGTGAAGCTCCATCAATTTTTTACCTTGATCAAGGTAGTTAGCTTGGGAAAGCTCTAGCTGAATGGTGAACACATTGTCTTCAGGCTTAGCATAATGGCGGGTGATAAAGCCACCTTTAAAGCGCGCGTTAATCACTTTGGAATAATCACCAGTATCAAACTCTTCCAGCAATTTAGCTAATGAATCGTTTACAGTTTTGCCGTCGTTAGTACCAAAGTTAAAGTCCGGTAGTTTGCCATCAAAAAAACGCGGTACTTCTTGCGCAATCGAATGAGCTTCAAACAAAATAGCATAACCAAACTGCGCTTTAGCCTTGGAAATTTGCAGCTCAAGCTGTTGATGATAAGGCTGCCAATAGTTTGCTATTCGCCGCTCTATTTCTTTAGCATCGGGCTGTTCATCTTCATCATACAATGGCTCCAAATTAAAGGTAGAAGTTGGACACAGCTCTGTATTATCAGCATTTTTGTACAAGACCTTGCCAGAAGAATCACGATTTAAATCAATTAGATAGCGCGAATAATTGGCACTAATTCGAGTCACTTTTAATTCGTCTAAAAAGCTATAGAGTTGTGATAAATACCAATCGGTATCGGCGCTATCAAGCGCTGCGGGCAACATGGTTTTTAAAACTTGATGCGGGATAAACTGGCCATTATGCGGAATTGACACGATTAAAGGCGACTCATGCTCCACGAGCTCAAAAACCGAGGGCTCTTTATCAGCCAAGCGCAAACTTGCTCTATCTAATGGCATCAGATCCGCTTCGACAAAACCTTGACGTGCCTCATCAGAATTAATCAGCTCGTCAGAATAATAAAAACTCACAAACTTTTTGGCGTCCTTTATGATCAGTGGGCAGCATTTCTCTACCGCTGACCAATCGTCCGTGCCCAGATACAAGCGCAACTGATACAAATAATCCAAAAAGAAATCGGTCAGAGTACGATGATATTTGTCCTCTGCACCTAACTTTGTGACTAATGCTAAAACCCCTTGATGAAACTTTTGCTTGGCAACACTTAATGGTTCATGACAAATATAATGCCAGCCAATTAGAAGATGCTCCAAGTGATAGAAGTCACCACCGACAAACTCAGTTTTCTCAAATTTTTCAACAAGTTGCTTAATAGTCATAGAAATATTGCGTCTTCAGAATCGCCTTTTACTTGATTTTAATCGTATTTTTTGGTTGTATATACAACCTAGTTTAAACTATTTACTGGCTAATTCCAAAGCCCATCATAAAGTTATCTATTATGAGTCAAGAAGAACCCCGCTATCAACTAGTCAAGGATTTCATTCGTAAAGGCATTGCCAGTAAACAATGGAAAGAGCACAAGCGAGTGCCATCCGAAAATGAACTGGTGGATATGTGCAAAGTCAGCCGTATGACTGCGCGCCGAGCTTTAGATGAGTTGACTGAGGAAGGTGTTCTTTATCGAGTTCAAGGTCGCGGGACCTTTGTCGCCCCGAAAAAATTGCACTCACCTTTGCTAGAAATTCGGAATATCGCGGAAGAAATTCAAAACCGCGGTGAAGAATACTCAAACGAGCTGATTCTGTTGCAATCCGAGGCTTGCCCTAGTCACCTGCTCAATCATTTTGATTTAGAAGAAGGTGATCAAGTATTCCATTCGATTATGGTGCATAAAGAAAACAATAAACCGATCCAAATCGAACAGCGCTATGTTAACCCCAATGCCGCCCCCGAATACTTAAAACAAGACTACAAAAGCATTACTCCAAATGTGTATTTGTCCAAAGTTGCACCTCTAACGGAAGCCGAACATCAGATTCAGGCCAAAGAAGCCGATCCTTTTATGAAGGTAACTTTGAAATTACAAGAAACCGAACCAGTGCTTTGCATTGACCGTATTACTTGGTCAGAAAAGACCTTAGTCAGTTTCTGCCAACTGTATCATCCAGCCAGTCGTTTTAGCATCACTGGCCGTTTTAAAACCGAACATCAATTAACCGAGTTATAAAACTCTTTTGAGGAAAACCCATGTCGTCATACAGCAATGATTCTCGATTTGATGCCAGCCGCGTGATCCATGCGCCTACTGGCACCAAGTTAAATGCCAAATCTTGGCTAACCGAAGCGCCCTTGCGCATGCTTATGAACAACCTTGATCCTGATGTCGCTGAACATCCGCAAGGTCTGGTAGTTTATGGTGGTATCGGCCGTGCGGCACGTAATTGGGAGTCTTATGACAAGATCGTTGAAACCCTGAAAAACTTAAATGACGATGAAACCTTATTGGTTCAGTCCGGTAAGCCTGTTGGCGTTTTTAAAACTCATGCTGATGCGCCACGCGTGCTAATTGCTAACTCGAACCTTGTACCGCATTGGGGCAACTGGGAACACTTTAATGAACTCGATAAAAAAGGCTTGATGATGTACGGCCAAATGACCGCTGGTTCATGGATTTATATTGGCTCACAAGGCATCGTACAAGGCACTTACGAGACTTTTGTTGAAGCTGGTCGCCAACACTTTAATGGCGACACGAAAGGCAAATGGGTCCTAACTGGTGGACTCGGTGGTATGGGTGGCGCTCAACCTCTAGCAGCGACCATGGCAGGTTATTGCATGATTGCTGTGGAGTGTGATGAAACTCGAATCGATTTCCGCTTGCGCACTCGTTATGTAGACAAGAAAGCTACCACCATTGATGAAGCAATGGCAATGCTTAACGAAGCGCTAGAAAAAGGTGAAGCCATATCTATCGGTTTGTTAGGCAATGCAGCGGAAATCTTCCCAGAATTACATAAGCGTGGTATCAAGCCAGATTTAGTTACCGACCAAACTTCTGCCCACGATCCAGTCAACGGTTATTTACCGCTTGGCTGGAGCATGGATGAATGGCGTGAAAAAGCCAAAAGCGATCCGGCACTAGTAACGCGCGAGTCAAAAAAATCCATGGCGGTTCAAGTTCAGGCGATGTTGGATTTTTGGAATGATGGTATTCCAACCGTTGATTACGGTAATAACATTCGTCAAATGGCCTTAGAAGAAGGCGTAAAAGACGCGTTTGACTTCCCGGGCTTCGTTCCAGCTTATATCCGCCCGCTGTTCTGTCGTGGCGTAGGGCCATTTAGATGGGCAGCATTATCTGGCGATCCAGAAGATATTTATAAGACGGATCAAAAGGTTAAAGAAATTATTGCGGATGATCCCCACTTGCATAACTGGCTCGATATGGCGAAAGAACGCATCAGCTTCCAAGGCTTACCTGCACGAATTTGTTGGGTTGGTTTAGGTTTGCGTCATAAATTAGGCTTGGCGTTCAATGAAATGGTCCGTAATGGCGAATTATCAGCGCCAGTAGTGATCGGTCGCGATCATTTAGACTCTGGCTCAGTCGCAAGTCCTAACCGCGAAACTGAAAGCATGATGGATGGCTCAGATGCCGTTTCTGATTGGCCATTACTAAATGCCATGTTAAACGTTGCTGGTGGCGCGACTTGGGTCTCATTGCATCATGGCGGCGGGGTTGGCATGGGCTTCTCACAACACTCAGGTGTGGTGATTTGTTGTGACGGTTCTGAAGCTGCTGATAAACGCATCGAACGTGTGTTATTCAATGATCCTGCTACTGGCGTGATGCGCCATGCAGATGCTGGCTATGATATTGCTAAGCAATGCGCTAAAGAGCAAGGCTTAAACCTTCCTATGATTAACGATTAATTGAGAAGAATTCATGAATCAATTTACTTTAACCCCTGGTGCACTAACTTTAGCCGATTGCCGTGCGATTTATCAGGCGCCAGTTAAAATAGATCTTAACCCAGACTTTTATCCAGTAATTGATCGCGCCGCACAAACGGTTGCCGATGTGATTGAGAACAATCAAACCGTTTACGGAATTAATACCGGCTTTGGTTTACTGGCTTCAACTCGAATCCCAAAAGAAAAACTAGAGTTACTACAAGAATCGTTAGTGCTTTCACACGCAGCGGGCGTGGGTGAATTGCTGCCGGATAATCTAGTACGCTTATTAATGGTATTAAAACTTTCTAGCTTATCGCAAGGTCACTCTGGCGTTAAACGCGAAACGGTTGATGCACTAATTAGCTTAGTCAACCATGAAGTGTATCCTTGTATTCCAGAAAAAGGCTCAGTGGGCGCTTCTGGAGATCTAGCGCCACTAGCGCATATGAGCTGTACACTCATCGGCGTTGGCGATGTTCGCTATCAAGGCAAAATTATTTCTGCTGTTGAAGGCTTAAAAATTGCCGGGCTTGAGCCATTAGTCTTAGCAGCCAAAGAAGGCTTGGCTTTATTAAACGGTACACAATGTTCTACTGCATTGGCGCTTGCGGGTTTATTTGGCGCGGAAAACAACTTTGCTGCAGCGATTGTAGCAGGCGCTTTATCGGTAGACGCAGCACTTGGCTCAGTTGCTCCTTTTGATGCACGCATTCACCAAGTACGCGGCCATAAAGGTCAACAGCAAGTTGCACTCAATTTATTGAATTTGGTCAAAGGCTCTGAAATTAACGAATCGCATTTAGAGTGCGAAAAAGTACAAGATCCATATTCACTTCGCTGTCAACCACAAGTCATGGGGGCGGCACTCGACCATATGCGTTTTGCAGCATCTGTTTTATTAACCGAAGCCAATGCGGTTTCTGACAACCCGCTTGTATTCCCTGACAATAACGACATTATCTCTGGCGGTAATTTCCACGCTGAGCCAGTAGCCATGTCAGCCGATTTACTTGCTATCGTTATTTCAGAAGTTGGAGCGATTGTGGAGCGCCGTATTGCGTTAATGTTAGATAAACATTTAAGCGGTTTACCAGCATTTTTAGTACAAGACTCAGGCGTCAACTCAGGCTTTATGATTGCCCAAGTGACCGCTGCGGCACTAGCCTCAGAAAATAAAACCTTAGCCCACCCTGCTTCGGTTGATTCACTGCCGACTTCTGCTAACCAAGAAGATCATGTATCGATGGCAACATTTGCTGCGCGTCGTTTAAAAGACATGAACTTTAATACCGCTGGCGTGATTGCCGTTGAGTTATTATCAGCAGTACAAGGTATCGACTTTAGAGCGCCTTTAAAAACTTCACCGTTACTGCAAAAGGCGTATGATACCATTCGTGCTAAAGTGCCCTATTACGAAAAAGATCGCCATTTTGGCCCTGATATTGAAGCAGTCCAAGATTTGATCAATTCAGGGGTATTCAACCAATTGGCAAAAGAAGTTGAATTGCCAAGTTTGAACTAGCCATAAGATCATGAATGCACAAGATTGGTATGAATTAGGAACTTATCATAGTGTTAATCAGCATCAAGTTTTTGTCATTGATACTGATAAAAATAATTCTTTAAAATTACCAGTCTTATGTATTTTGCATGGCTTTCCGACTTCCTCTTATGACTATTGGAAAGCCTTACCTACTTTGCAACAATACTTTCGCGTCATTGTTCACGACCATTTAGGCTTCGGTTATTCTGACAAACCAAAAAACTATTCTTACTCGCTATTTGAACAAACGGATGTTGCACAAAAACTATGGCAACAACTTGGCATTAACGAATGTTTTGTTTTAGCGCATGATTACGGCACCAGCGTCTTAACGGAAATTCTAGCCCGCGATAACTCTGGCGAATTTCCAATAAAGATTAATAAAATTGCTTTATGCAATGGTTCTATGCATATCGAAATGGCGCAATTATTAGTCATGCAAAAATTATTGAGAAGTCCAATTGGTGGACTGATTGCCAATCTTTCGAGTAAAAACACCGTTAGAAAGAATCTACGTAAAATTTTTGTCGATCCAAGCCAGTTGCCAGATAAAGAAGTGGATGCCATTTGGGAAATGATGAATTTTAATCAAGGCAAAAAAGTTCTTGCCAAAATAAGCCGCTATACTTTTGAGCGGCAGCGCTACTGGGATCGATGGATAGGCGCTTTGCAAATAACAGATCTACCCATAGAAATTATTTGGCCAGATAAGGATCTCATTGCTGTGGCTTTAATGGCCACAACCATTAAAAACGAAACAAAAAATTCACAATTGACTTGGCTGCATGAACTAGGTCATTTCCCAATGCTAGAAGCGCCAAAGTTATGGGCAAATACGGTTATTCAAAGGTTAGTCACTAAGTTTTAACTGCAATTTTTTACATTCGTATTTTGCTCATTTAACCCTTTTCAGTTAGTCTGGCGTTAATAGGGACAAGACTGTAAAAAAGGTATTATTGATGAACAAACGAATTATCCCTTTCGCCATTGCCAGTGCATTGAGCTCAACTATTTTATCGACAGGAGTTGCCATGGCCAAAGACAAAGATGCCATCACCATTTATTCCAGCGCTCAACCTGGCTCAATTTCGCCAGATGTTTACCGCCCTATTCCTGGGCAACATCGCGGCTATTACAATGTTCCTGGCTACGCCATGATCAAATCTACTCGGCAGTACAACATCGCTCGAGGAGTTAACGAGCTTGAAGTTTCCGATGTGGCCGCCCTACTCGATCCCACTACTGTGCAGTTTCGCTCACAAGATGACAAAGATGCGCGAGTTTTAGAGCAAAATTATCAGTTTGACCTAGTCAGCCAGCAAAAATTATTGCAGCGCTATTTAGGCCAACAAATCACTGTCGAACAGCTTATAGGCGACAAGATCCATAAAAAAAGCGGCGAATTAATCAGTGCCGATGGTGGCTTGGTAATTAAGGATCCTGCTGGTGGCGTACATAGTATTAACAGCTACCATAATATTAGTTTTCCGCAACTGCCCGGCGGTTTAAGAACTAAGCCGACCTTGTTATGGTCGCTTTATTCGGACAACCCAGGCAAGCAAGATATTGAGCTTAGCTATCAAACTGGCGGCATGACTTGGTGGTCGGATTACAACATCATTTATTCGGAAAGCGGAAAATCCAATTGCAAAATGGATCTAGCGGGCTGGGTTAGCATTATCAATCAATCAGGAGCAAGTTTTGAGGATGCTAAATTAAAACTGATCGCCGGCGATGTTAATCGTGCACAGCCAGCGCCTTCGCCCCGTGTTATGCACAAAAGCGTAGCCATGGAATCAGTGGCCGATGCTGCTGGTTTTGAAGAAAAATCATTCTTTGAATACCACCTCTATACACTGGGTCGCCCAGCTGATTTGCCCAATAATTCGACCAAACAGTTAGAACTGTTTCCGGCGATTAATGACATTAAGTGTCATAAAGAATTGGTATTTGATGCTTCCAGCCAGTTTTACGGCTATGGTGGCTTAAACACCAATCAAGGCTATGGTCACCATTCGCAAGACGATGTGAATGTGTATTTGCGCTTTAAAAATGACAAGTCTAACGGCATGGGAATTCCTTTACCCGCTGGCCGTATTCGAGTTAATCAGCGCGACTCTGATGGTTCTTTAGAATTTATCGGTGAAGATATTATTGATCATACCCCCAAAGATGAAGACGTTTTGATTAAAATGGGTAACGCATTTGATATTAAAGGCGAGCGCAAACAAACTGATTATTCGGTGAATACTTCGGCAAAAAAAATGTCAGAAACGTTTGAAATAACCCTTAAAAATCATAAAGATAAAGCTGAAGAAGTGGTCATTCGCGAAACTCTTTACCGTTGGTCAAATTGGAAAATCGTTAACAACTCTCACGATTATACTATACAAGATTCTCGTCACATTCACTTCAAAGTTAAAGTCCCAGCTAATGGTGAAGTCAAAGTGAAATACCAAGCTAATTATTCTTGGTAAATTGTTGAACTACTTTTTTCGAATATAAAAAAAAGGGCTAGGTAATAACCTAGCCCAAATCCCACCATATAGCTGAAGGAAAACTGTTTCAATTAAATGTAAAATCAATGCTTTATTTGCATGAATTACTGTGATAAAACTAGTGTTAACTAGAAAAATCACATATATAATTGAATATGTGAAAAATATTAATGCATATTTGCATCAATATCAATGCAAATATGCATTAAACTAAAAATAAATTATGAGTGATGTACTAGAGCAACTAAGGGAATTGATGAAGAGTCTGGGTGAGACAGACTATTCTCTTCAAAATAAAACCCATATCAGCCAATCAACCATCTACCGTATTGTAGAGGGCAAAACTTCTGATCCTGGAATATTCAAAATTGACAACCTAGCACGTGCTATGGGGCACTGTTTGTCACTAGTTCCTATGAGCGAATTTTCGCAAAAGTTGCAAGACATTGATGATGTCCAAGAACTGAGTAAAACCATTGCCATGATTGAAAGTTTGGCTGAAGCTCGCGGTTATGCACTCTCTCCTATAGAAAAAGCCGAGTTAATTTTAGCAAACTATAAAAGCACTTCTACGACAGAGTCACAGCAAACTCAACTATCGAACGTCGTAAATCTAAAATCTTAAATGAGCAGCTTTTTACACAAATACTGGCTTAGTGTCAGTATTACTCTTGTGGTATTGATACTGCTATTGCTCGAGCCTACCGCTAGCAATTGGCTTGAATATAATCGAACAGCAGTAACCAATGGCCAATATTGGCGCTTTATCACTGCAAACCTAGTCCATTTAAGTCCACAACATACCCTAATGAATTTAGCCAGCTTATGGCTCATCACTTTAATCTTCCGATCACTTATAAATATCAATGACTGGATTTACTGGTTTCTAGCATTGTATTTTTGCAATATTCTCGGAATGCATTTATGGCTGCCTGAACTTAATCAATACGTTGGAATGTCCGGCGCTTTGTACGGTTTGATCGCAGCCTGTTGTGTCGCTGAAATGCGCCTGAAGGTATGGCTTAGCGGCTTATTATTGATAGTAGTTGGAATAAAAATATTCGCGCCACAAATTTTAGGAATCAGCTCAGAATACGATAGTTGGATTGGCGGCTTTGTAGTCGATGAGTCACATATCATCGGCTATTTACAAGGTGTCATTCTCGGTTTAGTTTGGCCGAAAAGCCGATTGAATCAACCGGCTTTTTCGCAACTAATTTCAAAAAAATAATTTTAAAGAAAAATTATAGTCCAATTTTATCTCGGTTTTTAGCTAAAGTTTTCTCACCAATACCTTTAACAGCTGTAAGCTCATTAACCGATTTAAAATCACCATACTCTTTACGGTATTCAATAATTGCTTGCGCTTTTTTCAAACCAACGCCTTTTAAGCTAGTTGCTAATTGATCTGCGGAAGCGGTATTAATGTTAACGCGAGCGATTGTTTGCTCAGCAGTTACGCGCATTTCTTTGTCTTTAGCAAAACCTGTTTGAGAAACTAACGTCAACGCCAATAGAATTGCAGAAATAAACTTTTTCATAAAAAAATCTCCTTTTAATGTGTTCAATGTCCTTAGACGTTGAGCATCATAAAAGAGCAATTTCTTGACTACAAGTTGCTTACTAGGCTTTCAGAAATATCGCACAATGCTTTTAGCGGATCTGCAGCTTGGGTGATAGGCCTGCCAATTACCAAGAAGTCTGAACCCGCCTTTATCGCTTTTTCAGGTGTCATAATACGGCTTTGATCGCCTACATCAGCACCTATAGGTCTAATGCCTGGCGTGACTAATTTAAAATCTTGGCCAAATTCGGCTTTTAATTTTTGTGCTTCCCAAGCAGAACAGACGACCCCATCAAGCCCTGCTTCTTGGGTTAAACCTGCTAAGTGGATAACTTGTTCTGCTAGAGGTTTTTGGTAGCCTAATCGTTGATAATTATCTTCATCCATACTGGTGAGCATGGTCACGGCTATCAATAATGGCTTCTCTTCGCCGTATTTTTGAATGGCGTCATTTGCCATCTTCATCATTTTCACGCCGCCAGTAGCGTGCACATTAGTCATCCAAACGCCAAGCTCTGCAGCTGCGCAACAAGCCTTAGCAACTGTATTTGGAATATCGTGAAATTTTAAATCAAGGAAAACTTTGAAATCTTTTCTGACTAGCTTCTTAACAAATTTTGGCCCAAACAAAGTAAACATTTCTTTGCCGACTTTTAACGCAGCCAAACTTGGATCAAGTTGTTCAACCAAGCTCAATGCATCTTTCTTATTATCATAATCGAGCGCTACAACAATTTTAGGATCGCTAGTCATTTTCTGTTATTCGCCTTCTATACCTTGAATCGGTTTAATGGAGCTCCAGTCTTTGCAGCTCGGGCATTGCCAATGGATTATTCGACCACTAAAACCACAATTGTGGCAAACGTAACGCGGCTTTCTTTCTACTAACTTTTCAACAATCCCATCAAGCAATTGCAAGCTAGGTTTAGCTGACTCTTGCGCGTGCTCAATGTGTAAGCTGATTAGTTGATGCAAACCTTTGAGTGACGGCTTATCTTTTAAATAAGCACCAATCAGTTCTGCGGCAGCCTTATCACCCTTTTCTTTTTGAACCAGGACTGAGAGCTCGATTAGCGCCGAAACTCCAGCACCTTTATCCAAACTTTGCTGCAAAAATTTATAGTAACCTTTTTCATCTTTTTTATTCAGATAAGCAGCTTTTAAATTATCCAATGCTTCAGGTAAAAAAGCGATATCTTGCTCTAGTAATCGAGCATAAGATTTAATCGCCGCTTTATAGTTTCCATCTTCAAAATAGAGATCACCTTGCAATAAACTGGCTCGAACTGAATTAGGGTTAGCCGCCATCGACTTCTTAATAGTTGCTAAAGCGGCTTTAATATCTTTCTGATCTTTTTTCTCAGTGGCTAATTCGCAATAGTAATGGGCAATGGCCTTAGATTGCTTTTCACCCATCACAATTTCTAATTGCTCAGCAGTTTTCGCAGCTTGTTCCCAATCCCTAGTGGCTTGGTGAATATTAAGCAATTGGTGCAAAGAGTCTTTTTTATGCTTTGGCTCGGCCAATAATTTATTAAACAAATTGGTCGCGCGGTCATACATCCCAACCGCCTGATAATCTACTGCTAGCTCGTATAAGGCTTTATTATGATTTTGTTTAGAAAGCTGTGGTCTGGCGATAATATTTTGGTGTAAGCGAATGGCTCTATCCACTTCACCTCTTTTGCGAAACAGATGACCCAAAGCCATGTGAGTATCCACCGTATCCGTATCCACTTGCAGTAGATCAATAAAGGTATCAACCGCTTTATCAGGCTGCTCGTTTAAAAGGTAATTCAAACCCTTGATGTAATTACTCGACAGGCTGTTGGCTTGTGATTTAGGCTCTGAGGACTGCTTTCTGCCAATGCGATAACCAGAATAAACGGCTATGGGCAGCAATACTAATGTCCCAATAAGAAACCACTCATTCATGCCTAAATATCTTCCTTAATCGGCATAGTTCTTAAATTTTTAAGCTCTTGTTCACTTTTGGCTAGCTTGCGGCGACAGGATTTTAGTTGGGTCTTGCTTTTCATCAAAGATATGGCTGACATACTCAAGCCAATGATCAAGCCCAATCCCAAGCAAATGGTAATTAGCAACACCAACTGAATGGAAGTTTCGCCGAATAGATAATTGAGTTGAATGGTTTGATCATTTTGATTAGCGAACATAAAGGCTAATCCAAAAGCTACTAACAGCAAAACTATGGCGATAAGCAATCTCACCACTCACTCCTGAATATAATGTTTTATGGTTTTATCGGTTTATCTTTGCCAGCATCAGCTCTTTCACGCAGCTCTTTACCAGGCTTGAAATGCGGAACATATTTGCCAGCTAAAGTTACTGACTCGCCCGTTTTCGGGTTTCTGCCCACGCGTGGTGCTCTATAGTGCAATGAAAAGCTGCCAAAGCCGCGAATCTCGATACGATCACCATTGGCCAATGACTCAGACATTTGATCGATTAACGATTTTACTACCAATTCGAGATCACGAACCGATAATTGCGGATTTTTATCAACCAACTTCTCGATTAACTGTGATTTTGTCATAAACTGAATCCTTCATTGTTATCGTTAGCCATGCTTATTGCTAACAACTCACTCAAGTTGAGACCACAAATAAGTCTTAAAAGTTGCATTTTTTACATAAAAAAGCAGCTAACTCATTTAATTATATAACATTTTTTCCTTTTTAGGGGAATTAGATGCAAAATTTTGCAAACATAAAAAAACCCGCCAAAAGGCGGGTTTCTCATATAAAAGCTACAAATTTACGATTAGTCGCCCATTTGCTCTTTTAAAAGGTCACCTAAAGTTGAAGGTGCTGAAGCGTTATCATTGCTGAATTCTTTGATAGCCGCTTGCTCTTCAGCGTGATCTTTCGCTTTGATAGATAAGCTGATGTTGCGCGTCTTCTTATCAACGCCAACGAACTTAGCTTCAACTTCGTCACCTACTGCAAAGTGCTTAGAAGCATCATCAACACGCTCAGCGCTAATGTCTGAAGCACGTAAGTAGCCGTCGATGTTATCAGCTAATTCAACTAATACGCCTTTAGCATCAACTTCTTTAGCTGTACCTTTAACGATAGAACCTTTAGGGTTCGCCGCTAAGAAGTCTGATAATGGATCCGCGTCAACTTGCTTGATACCTAACGAGATACGCTCACGCTCAGCATCAACTGCCAATACAACAGCTTCAACTTCGTCGCCTTTCTTGAATTCACGAACCGCTTCTTCACCTGCAACATTCCAAGAAATGTCAGATAAGTGAACAAGACCGTCGATGCCGCCGTCAAGACCAATGAAGATACCGAAATCAGTGATAGACTTGATGCTACCAGCAACACGGTCGCCTTTGTTATGAGACTTAGCAAATACTTCCCAAGGGTTGTCTTTACATAGCTTAAGACCTAGAGAAATACGACGACGCTCTTCGTCAATTTCA
>JABXIW010000469.1 GCA_013372875.1 Gammaproteobacteria bacterium
GCGAAAATGAAGCAAGATGTGAAGCAGCAGCTAAAAGCATTTGCCAGCGAGCACATTGATGATGAAGTGATTTACAAAGTGCACGTTGCCGAAGGCAAAGCTTACGCAACAATTCTTGATTACGCCGAGCGTTTGGGCGCTGACCTTATTATCATGCCAAGTCACAAGCGTTCGAAAATTAACAAAGTGATGCTTGGTTCTGTTGCAAGTAAAGTTGTGGAGTATTCTCCAATCAACGTAATGGTAGTGAAGCCGCAAGGTTAAGCTTACGGCCACTCAAGAAAAAAGGTTGATGCTCACATCAACCTTTTTTGTATCTCTCATCATTATCCGGCGGCGCGAACGAAAGCCTGTAAGGTCTTGCTGGGATGTTCGGTAGTCAGGGCATCAATCTCACCCACCGCTTCTACTTTTCCGTTAGCAACAAAGACAAAGTGACTCGCAATCGCTTTGGCATCACTAAGATGATGCGTAACCATCAACACGGTAATTCCCCGCTCCGCAGCCAGTTTTTTTACCAAGCTCAGCATCTCTTCACGCAACACTGGATCAAGCGCCGAGAAAGGCTCATCCAACAGCCACATGGAATGAGGCTGAACAAAACAACGCGCTAAGGCAACACGTTGACGCTGCCCTCCAGAAAGGTGCTCAGGCAAACGGTCGAGGTACTCTGCAACGCCAACTTGCTGCGCAGCTTGTTCAACCTGACGTTTTTGGTCTACCGTGAGCTTTAGCCCTGGGTGTAAACCTAAGCCAATGTTGTCACGCACTGACAAGTGAGAAAACAAGTTATGCTCTTGGAACAGCATGGAGAAAGGACGCTGATAAGGCTCTTTGCGCACAATCGACTCACCATCAACCCGAATGTCACCTTGGTCAGGATGGATAAATCCTGCAACCAGAGCCAGCAAGGTTGATTTCCCTGCCCCACTCGGCCCCATCAACGATACAATCTGACCACGTTCAATGCTCAACTCAAAACGAAACAGTTCACGTTGGTAGGTGTACTGCACATCATCCAACACTAGCATTATGCTTTCTCCTTCGCTTTCAATACTTTCTCTATCAAGGCAAAACAGCCCACACTCAACAACAATAACGTCACGGACACCACTGCAGCGGCGTCCATCTGATAACTGCCAAGCAACTGGAACAAATACAGAGGTAAGGTACGAAATTCTTGTCCACCAAACAGCGCTATCGCGCTTAAATCCCCTATTGCAAACATAAAGCTGATCGCAAACGCATGTGCAAACGGCTTGCGCAGCGCCTGCCACTCCACCACTTTAAATCGTTGCCAGCCACGTATGCCTAAGCTTGCACAGACATACTGATACTGTTGCTCAATGTGCAGCATCGGTTGCGCTAGCGTTTTGATCACGTAAGGCAAAGCCATCAAACCATTCACCAAAATCACGACAAAAAACGCCAAGCTAAAAACATCGGTAAATGATCGCAGTAGTAAGAATAGGCCAGTGCTAATCACCAGCCCCGGCGTCACTAGAATAATGGTACCGATTAACTCTATCTGATCAGCTCGCGTATTTTTATACTGCAAACGCCAACGGCGACTGGTCAACAATATAGACACTCCCGCAGCGACCGCAAGCGCACTGGCTAACCCTGCAACTTTGAGCGAGTTAGATAACGCAGACCAAAAACGTTCATCGGTTAACACCGTCCAAACTTGTTGGTTGATACCACTCAGTAACACCATCAGTAACGGCGGTATCACCAGTAAAAAGGCACCTATGATCCAAAAGCTATCCCGAGCTTTTGACCACCCATGATCCTTCGTTAAAAATTGCTGTACCGATGTGCTGCCAGCACTGATAGCAACAGGCTTTGTTAACTTCTGTACTCCGATCGCAAGTAGTCCACACAACAGCATCTGCCACAACGCTAATAACGCACCAGCTTGCAAATCAAAATCAAACTTAATCGCTTGATAGATTGCCAGCTCAATAGTGGTGGATTTTGGCCCACCACCCAGCGCCATCACAGTGGCAAAACTGGTGAAGCACAACATAAATACCAAGCCACAAACGTGAGGAAGTTGCTGCCTTAAACGCGGCCATTCCACCCAGCGAAACTTATCCCAATGGCTCATACCAAGATGCGAACACAGCTTGTGTTGCTCAGCAGGGATAGACTCCAAGGCTTGCAGCAGCAAGCGTGCCGCATAAGGTAAATTAAAGAACACATGGGCAAGTAAGATGCCATTCAAACCATAAATAGAAAATGGAAGTTTGGTGTCGAAACCTTGCAGCCATTGCGCTAACAAACCGCTGTTGCCATAAATCGCTAATAGCCCAAAAACACCAACCAAAACCGGCAAAACCAGTGTCGATGCAAATAGCTTAAGCAGTAATGATTTACCCCAAAATTGGCGACGCGAAAGCGCGTGCGCAACTGGAATGGCAAAACCAACACTGAGCAATGTGGAAAGAAAAGCTTGGTAAAAGCTAAACTTAGTGACATGTTGATAATACGGGTCGTCCCATACCACAGACACATCAAGTGAAGGGGCTTGAACAATCAAAGCACCTAGGGCAGAAA
>JABXIW010000288.1 GCA_013372875.1 Gammaproteobacteria bacterium
AGCTTACCTTGCAGAACGCATGTAAATCGACGTAATCAAATAGATAAAACAAAGGCGATACTGAGTATCGCCTTTGTTGTTTTTAACGGTTGAAAAAGTGCGTTTAACGTGAGGTAACGATTGGGTAGTCGTCACTTACGAGTTCTTGCACAAATGCAGAACCTGCCCCCGTATGCGTGATCCACACTTTCTCTTTTGCACGCGTAATTGCGACATAGAACAGTCGGCGCTCTTCGGCATACGGGAATTTGTCTTTGGACTCGGTCAACGCACCATCTATGTGAATCTGCTTCTTCTTCGCAGGGAACTGCCCTTCATCCACAGCCAAAATAATCACAAAATCGGCTTCTCGACCTTTACTCGCATGACAAGTCATAAAACGAATATCGAGATTCGGGAATCGTCTTAACCAGTCATCATACAAATCGGGTTTGTGGTAATGGTTACGGCCAAGCAGCAATACAGACTTAGTTTGTTTCGCTTGTTGATTTAACTGATCGAGGATTTTCTCAACTTGGTTGCTTGGCGCTGTGTGCACGCTCTTTTGCTTGCGTTGTTTGTGGCTGTTGAGTGTCTTCGGTAACTGTGATGGGTTTTGCTGCACGAACGTATTCGCTACATCGCCAATTTGATTATTGAAACGATAGGTCGTGTCTAGGTGATGTACCGTAGAGTGAGCGAATCGCTCTTTAAACCCAGTAATCAAGTCCACATCTGCGCCCGCAAACTGGTAAATCGCTTGCCAGTCATCGCCCACGGCAAACAAGGTTGCGCCAGGCTGCTTCTCTGTTGATTCACATAACGCTTCGATCAACGCCAAACGATCTGGAGAGATGTCTTGATACTCATCGACCATAACAAAACGCCAAGGCGATACGAACTTCCCTTTATTCACGTAATCCGTTGCTCGACTTATCATGGTTGGGAAATCGACTTGATTGCTCTCTTTGAGCATTTTTTGCCATGCAGAAAAACACGGCCAACACAGTGCTAATTCGCTATTGAGGCGCGTATAGTCTTGGTGATCCACCAACTTCTCTTGCACTTGCTTTTTCGTTAAACCAACAGCAGCTAAATGCGACAATTGAGAATCCAACCAAGCAATTAACTTCGGATTTTCCGAATGGCTACCCAGCTCATCATCACCTTTCAGATAAGCAATAGGCCATTTATCTAAATGCTTTTGCCAACGTTTGAAATTTGTTGGTGTCATCCAGTGCTTTTTCAACCAGTCGACACACCAAGCCGTGCGTTGGTTATCGTCTAATGCAAGAGGGCTAATTTCGACAGGCTGCTGCTCGACTTGATTAAGAATGTACAAGCCGAGTTGATGAAAGGTATTGACTCTTACGCCTTCTGCCGCCAAGCCGACTTTATCAACCAAACGCTCTTTCATTTCTTTCGCGGCATCTCGGCCAAACGCAAGCATCAAAAGTTCTTCCGCTTGAGCTTGATGGCTTTGAAGTAAGTAAGCCACTCTTGCAGTCAATACGCTGGTTTTGCCCGAGCCTGCCCCAGCCAAAACAAGGTTGTGATCATCATTGAGCAACACTGCGTATTGTTGCGACAAGTTCAGCGGAGACGATTCAATACGGTTGAACAAGACTTCCCAATTAGGACGTTCGTTCTCCAACCATTCGTGATTGCGTTCTCCCAGCGTATGAGAGGTGTCAACCAACCAAGGCTCAATTTCACCCATGCGATTAGGCATGCGCATTTTAGCTTCGTCTAGGCTGGTCTTGATTTCTGCGAGTTCTTGATTGAGTTTCTCTACCCACGCCATAACTTGAGAATGAGAAAGATAGGCAGGAAGGTGTTTGAGCTGGTACAACTCTTCTTCCCATTTAGGAAGGTACTCCGCCAGTTTTCGGCACTGAGTGTTGTGCCACTCTTGATATTGACGCACAGCTTCTAACGCAAACTTACGACATTGAGGCCAAGGTAAACCTTGTACTAACCAACTTTGTTGTTTGCCATCTTGCTCGTGAGCAAAGAACTGAAGCGAGCTCCAAAACAGGCCGCGTTTCACGTTGACTTTACCGTTCCAGACGGTGAAAGGAATATGCTCTTCACTGCCAATTGAGCTTAATAAAACACTGTTCTCTTTTATTTCGACATGATAATACTCATTTTGAATAAAAAACTGTGCTTTGCTGGTGGCAGTAAGCTGCATGAAACGTGCGCCTTTTAAGTGAGAAGTTGTCGATTTATATCATTTTAGGGCTTCAAATTGTAGCAGCGACCGCCACCTAAATACGCATCTTCCTTGATTCTTTAATAAAATTCACATTACTGCTGATTTTGTGAACATAATTGTCAATACTTCAACGCCATAAACCCAAACTCTAGACGGTTTTCGCATCCGAAAAACTGTTCTGCATTCTTAAGTCAATGACATTTCTGTCGATTTCATAACCAAGCGTGATTTTTTCTTAAATTAAATCATAAACACGCTATAGTGAGCTTGGTAACATATCCAAACAACTTCAAGATGATAGCGCCCGTGAAAGCCGTTTGTTTTAAGGCTCAATTAGTGAGCGTTAACCGTGAGAACGTCAACTTTCTAACGCCGTCATCCTTGAGTGAAATTGGGAATTTTTCTCCGTTTTTATCGGAAATGTAAGGCGCATTGTGCAAGCAGCTTCTAAAGTTCGCCTCTATTGGGCAAATAAAACCATAAACTACAGCATTCTTATATTGATCACCCTGTTGGGTGTCGTTATTCCTGCTTGGTACTTCGGACAAAACACCTTGATCACACCTCTCATACTAGGTGTGATTGCCGCTGCACTAGCGGAAAGTGATGACAGCTTTATGGGACGAATCAAAGCTCTGATTCTCACGTTTATCTGTTTCGCGGTTGCGGCCTTCTCTATTGAAATACTGTTTCACACCCCTTGGCTGTTTGCCACGGGTCTGTTTATTTCCACGTTTGGCTTTATCATGCTTGGCGCAATTGGGCCGAAATATGCCAGTATCGCATTTGGTTCGTTGCTGATCGCCATTTACACCATGCTCGGTGCGCACGAAAGCACGAATATTTGGTTCCAGCCGTTGTTACTGCTAACTGGTGCCGCTTGGTATTACTTTATGTCGATGATCTGGCAAATGTTCTGGCCGTTGCAGCCGGTGCAATTAAGCCTCGCGAACGTGTTTCTTGCGCTTGCGAATTATCTCGATGCCAAAGCCAAGCTTTTCCACCCAGTCACGAACCTTGCACCGCAACCAATGCGTATTGAAGCGGCTCGCCTTAATGCTGCAACGGTCACCGCACTCAATGCGTGTAAAGCAACGCTACTCACCCGTTCCAAGCGTGGTCATGTAGACGGACCAAGTGACCGATTCTTGAATATCTATTTTATCGCGCAAGACATTCACGAACGCGTGAGTTCGAGCCACTACCGCTACCAAGATTTGGCAACGGAGTTTGAGCGTTCAGACGTGCTGTTCCGCTTTAAATATCTTCTTGAGACACAAGCGCAAGCTTGCCGAGATATTGCTCAAGCTATTCAACTCGGCAACGAATACACTCACACCGATGAGTCGATTCTGGCTTTGGCAGAACTACAAAATTCACTGGCGTATTTGGAAGAGCAGCAACAAGGTCATTGGAAGCGTTTGTTAATGCAGCTGACTTACCTGTTCAATAACCTCGCTACGGTTGAAAAGCAGCTAAACAACATCAATAACCCGGATGCGGAACGTCTAGAAGAAGACACGCTTGCCGATACTAACCCACATACGTTGAAAGCGATGTGGCAACGCATTTCGGCTAACCTTCATAAAGATTCGATGCTGTTTCGACATGCGTTGCGTATGTCAATTGCGCTTACTATTGGGTACGGCATTATTCAGCTGTTTGATATTGACCGTGGTTACTGGATTTTGCTTACAACGCTGTTTGTGTGTCAACCGAACTACAGTGCGACGCGCCAAAAACTTACGGCTCGTGTGATCGGTACTTTAGCGGGGTTATTGATTGGCGTACCGCTGCTAACGTTCTTCCCTTCTCAAGAAAGTCAGTTGGTGTTTATCGTTGTTTCGGGCGTGATGTTCTTTGCATTTAGGATGAACAACTACGGCTACGCGACCGGATTTATCACCTTGTTAGTCTTGTTCCTGTTCAACCAGTTAGGTGAAGGCTACGCAGTGGTGCTTCCTCGGCTTGCCGATACACTGATTGGCTGCGCGCTAGCCGTCGCGGCTGTGATGTTCATTTTACCTGACTGGCAATCACGAAGACTGCATAAAGTGATGTCTGATGCGATAGAAGCGAATAAACAGTATTTGGATCAGATCATCGGCCAATATCGTATCGGTAAGAAAGACAACCTGAGCTACCGCATTGCTCGTCGTCAGGCTCACAATAATGATGCGACATTGACGTCAGCAATCAGCACAATGCTTGCTGAACCAGGTAAGTATCGCGCAGCCGTCGATGAGAGCTTCCGCTTTCTGACGCTCAACCACGCCATGCTCAGCTACATCTCTGCTTTAGGCGCACATCGTACTCGCATCGAAGATGAATCCATTCATAAACTGGTTCTGGATGCTCACCGTTGTATCCACCAGCA
>JABXIW010000391.1 GCA_013372875.1 Gammaproteobacteria bacterium
GGCGTTACCTGGCACCCTGCTCTATGAAGTCCGGACTTTCCTCTCCCTATCAAACGATAGGCAGCGACTGTCTGGCCAGCTTCTGGGCGCAAGTTTGCGCAATAAGTGTGAAAAAGGCAAGAGAAATACAAAACTCAGACATAAAAAAAGCTCTTAATTAAGAGCTTTTTAAATACTTTTAACCGATTTTAGCGTCTTTTGCTGAATATACTCGTCACGTTAGAGTTAGAATCAGCTAATTGCTCAACTGGCATATCCGCTTCAACTTCTGCTTGATAATAGGCTTGATTCTTTTGTACATGCTCATCTAAACGTCTAACCCACTGCATAGTGTGATTGGCTTTATGCACATCAGAGTAGCGACCATTCATGGCTTCCGCATACTCCATAATCAACCGCTTGGCTTCAATTTCTGCTGGAGTTTCTATTTCATCAGCCACTGGGTTATCTAAAGCAGACAAGATTGTGTATCCCTGATCATTAGCTTTAGCATATTTATAGCCACGCACGAAAACGTATAGACTCACGCCCATAATCGCTAAAGGAACTAAAATTAGTAACAAATCCGTCATCATTTCTTTAATATTTATCGAATTTCTAATGTTTTCAATGCTTAGCCGAAATACGACCTCTTATAGACTTTACCAGAAGTAATGCGATTGGTGCAAATAAATAAGCGATAATTAGTATACTAATCCCATTTGAGGATGAAGCATAAACCTGCTTAATAATATCCAATTCAAAAAAATTCCTTTCTAAGTATCTAGCCAAATTAATAAAAGTGTCAAGTAGGAGCAAAAATGCCACTGGAATAGCAACCTTTTGAACACTTGGGTATTTTTTAGATACCTTTAGAACGAATACCATTGTTACCGTAAATATGACCA
Source organism: Gammaproteobacteria bacterium (assembly GCA_013372875.1). The sequence goes on from JABXIW010000391.1 coordinate 888, forward strand.
TCCAAGCTATATACCAAACAAAAGCAGCATTAGGAGCTTCTAGCAAAGGTTTTTCTAACAATCTTGATATTAGTTCAAAACCCAAAATATAACTTACAAGCTCTGACATTGGCCTCACCTTTATTAAAAGGTAAGCAAACAATAAAAAAATCAGTAGTAACGTGTAGGTGGTTAAAAGGAGTTTAGCTAACTCGTAATTCATTTAATTTTGGATTGGTATTCTAACTCGCAAGCCATGTTACTCACTATCTTGGCTCCACGCCACCATTACCTTTAGAAGGCTCTACTCCTCCGTTACCAGAAATACCTGGCTCTACGCCCCCGTTTCCTTTGGATGGCTCTACACCGCCGTTACCAATTACACTAGGCTCAACTCCACCATTACCGTATAACGGTTCAACGCCACCGTTGCCTCGGTCTTTTCCTTCAGCGACAAGCGACATCCCTAAAGTAAGTGTTGAAACTAATAATAATGCGCGAACTTTCATTTTAAACCCCTAAGCTACATAAGAAATATTTAATATAAGTGAATGTAAAATATCACAGCAGCTAACAAATAAACGTTAACTGTTCGATATTTTTACAGCTGAGCTATTGATTTTGAAATTTAGCTTTGTTATGAGCAAGCGTCTATTTAAGCTCTAAAGCCATTTGATACAGGTCTTTTTTCTTCTCACCTGTCAGTTTTGCGGCAATTTTTGCCGCCTTATTTGGCGGTAATTCCTGCAACAGCTCCGATAGTAACTGCTTACTATCGAAACTTTGTTCTTGTTTTGACTTCTCTTGTCCTGAAATGATTAGAACGAACTCACCCTTAGTCTGATTGTCATCTTGTTTAACACATTGGATCAGCTCGCTAAGAGAGCCATCGAGAATGGTTTCATAAGTCTTAGTAAGCTCTCTTGCCACCACCGCATGGCGCTCGCCGTAGACCTTGGCTGCGTCTTCTAAACTGGCCAAGATGCGGTGCGACGATTCATAAAATACGAGGGTTTCAACTCGATTGACTAACTCTTGATGTTTTTGCACTCGTGAACTGCTTTTGGCAGGTAAAAAGCCGAAGAAACTAAAACTGTCGGTGGCGATACCGGCTACCGACAAAGCCGTAATTAAGGCGCTTGGGCCAGGAATAGGACTGATTTTATAACCCTGAGCACGCAATTCACGCACCAATTTAAAGCCTGGATCGCTAATTAATGGGGTTCCAGCATCAGAAATTAAGGCAATGGAGTCGCCTTGCGCCAGTTTTTGAGCAATCTGCTCTACTCGCGCAACTTCATTGTGCTCATGCAACGAAATCATCGGCGTACTGATGCCGTAATGCTGACACAAACGTAGGCTATGACGGGTATCTTCAGCGGCGATTAAGCTAACGGCTTTTAAAGTTTCAATGGCGCGCACAGAAATGTCTTCAATATTGCCAATAGGCGTTGCCACCACAAATAGGCAGCCAGAATCTGTTGCAGGGGAATGATCAGTCATTGAGGTTTGTGCCATTTAGTTCACAAGTTATCGCTATTATGACGACAAATTGTGATTTGATGTTAAAAATTAGCGGCTCGCTTTGCCTAATATCCATTTAAAGCATAGAATATCATTAAGCAAATAAGCATTCTAACTTATTCATTTAATTGTCATTTTAACCAATTTTAATGGCAATGAGCAGGAAAATATGACGACTAATTTTTCGTATAAAACCATCATTATCGTAGCTTCAGCATTATTGCTGAGCGCTTGCTTAACCACTCAATCCAGTGCTTCGCGCAACTCCAGTGATATTTATGGCACTCGTTCTAGCCAATCTGCAGACTATTACTTACAAGAAGCCAATAAGCGTCAAGGTAGCGAACAAGCCATTTGGAAGCTGCGGGCGGCATCAGCTTTTGCCCAGCAGGATAACTTTGCACGGGCTTATCAGACTTTAATCAGCTTTCAGCCAACTCAGTTAACACCTGATCAAAGAAATGCTTATTATTTGCTTAAAGGTGAAGCGGCACTGAGACAGCAAAAAGGCTTCGAGGCCATTCGTTCGTTGCAAGCAGTAAGAAATAGCGAGCAGCAATCGCGAGCTTGGAATCGTCATCATCAATTGCTGACCGCTGATGCGCTAAAAGTTAATAAACGCTATGTGGATGCCGCCATAACCCGTATTTTAGCGGCCGATTTGATTGATAGTTCCAGCCAGCTTGAGCGCCAATACCAAGCCGCTTGGCAGGAATTATCTGACTCACCATTAGGCGCCTTAGAAGCAAAGCGCAGCCGTGCCACCGAGCTAGACGCATTTGCCTGGCTTGACTTAGCCATCACCAAAAAGCGTTACCAGAACAATGCACGTCTTTTATCTGAAGGCTTGAAAGATTGGGGGCAGCAATACCCTGGCCATACGGCTATCGAATACTTGCCCACAGAAACCATTGCGCTAAGAGATGTTGAGTTTTTAGCGCCACGAAAGGTAGCCTTGATCGTGCCGTTATCAGGGCGTTTCGCCAATGTAGGCGGCGCTATTCGTGATGGTTTTGTGGCAGGTTATTTCCAAAGTCGCCTCGATCGCGGTGAATTGCCAGAGATCAAAGTCTATGACAGCGCCAATGGTGACTCGATGGAGCAGATCTATCAAAACGCCATGTACGAAGGCGTTGAAATGGTAATTGGGCCTTTACTGAAAAATAATATCGACCAATTAACTCGCTTTAATCAAATGCCAATTCCGACTTTGGTGCTAAATCGCTTGAGTCATGACTTCAGCCCAAACAATATGTATCAATTTGGCTTGCCCGTTGAAGATGAAGCGGCACAAATCGCGCGCTTTGCCATGCGTAATGGCCAATCTCGAGCCTTTATTATTAATGCCGAACCAAGTGTCGGAACTAGAGCGGCACAGGCCTTCGCAGAAACCTATCAAGAACTGGGCGGAACGGTAGTACAAACCGCAACCATTGGTCGCAATCAAGATCCTAAAGAAGCCATTACCCGCTTATTGGGCGTGGATAAAATTGAGCAGCGCGCCGATGAATTGCAAAATTTACTGAACCTGCCCATCGAATCCTCAGGTCAAGGTAGCGCTAATGCCGATGCGATTTTCTTAATTAGCGATGCCAAGCGTGCTCGCATCATTAAGCCATATTTAAACTACTATTACGCTTATAACTTGCCGGTTTACGCTACATCAGATATTTACAATGGTACTAGCAGTCCTAGAACCGATAATGATCTCTCTGGCATCAAGTTTACTGACTCACCGTGGATGCTAGCGACTAATGGCGACATCCAGCGCTTGAAAAAAGAACTAGCGAAAACCTTACCTAATTCACGCAGAGAACTAGGCCGCTTTTTTGCACTAGGCCACGATGCCTTTAAGGTTATCCCAGAAATTGGCCAATTATCCGCTTTGCCCGATGCAGCGGTGGAAGGTTTAACGGGAATTTTAAGCATGGATTCACAAGGTCGCATTCAACGCCAATTGGCTTGGGGACAATACGTTAAAGGCGTTGTGCGCCCTTATAACGATCGATAAGACTCAACTTGAGGATAATAAATGGCTAAGGAAAGCCGCGAAATTGGCCAAGCCGCCGAAAGTTGGTGCAAACAATTTTTATCTGAAAAAGGATTAGAATTTGTGGCTGAAAATTTTCATAGCCGCTATGGCGAAATTGATCTGATTTTTTTAGATAAAAGCGTTGAACCCAAAACCTTAGTCTTTGTCGAAGTTCGTTACAGACGTTCAAAAAACTTCGGCGCTGGATTTGAAACGGTAACGCATCACAAACAAAAAAAAATCATTAAAACGGCACAAATTTTCTTACAAAAAGATAAGCAATTTACCAACCATAATGTTCGATTTGATGTAGTATCCATATCGAGTAAAAATAAAAATTTTAAAGCCGATTGGCAAAGCCATGCGTTCGAAGCAAATGCTTGGTAAACTAATCCTAAATGATTAAAGGCTTTCTCAATTTATGATAGAGCGAATTAAAGACATATTTACCGAAAGCATCCAAACCAAAATTGCCGCGGCGGATGCCTTGCCCGAATCCATTGCCCAAGCTGGGCAAATCATGGTTAATGCCTTGTTGGCGGGCAATAAAATTTTAACTTGCGGTAATGGTGGCTCAGCAGGTGATGCTCAACACTTCTCATCAGAGATGTTGAATCGCTTTGAACGTGAACGCCCTAGCCTGCCCGCCATCGCCTTAACCACCGATACAGGTACTTTGACCTCGATTTCTAACGATTACAGCTTTAACGATGTATTTTCAAAGCAGGTGCGTGCTTTGGGTCAACCAGGTGATGTGTTATTGGCGTTTTCCACCAGCGGTAACTCACGGAACGTGATCAATGCCATGGAAGCATCGGTTTCCAAAGATATGTTGATTGTCGGATTAACGGGTAAAGATGGTGGCGAAATGGCGGGCTTATTTAGCGCTAATGACGTCGAAGTTCGAGTGCCCTCTAATTCCACCGCTAGAATTCAGGAAGTGCATCTAGTGGTCATTCATGCGCTTTGTGATTACATTGATAACGCCTTATTTGGACAAGCATAAACAGGTAAAGCTACCCAGGAAAACTCATGACTCGAATTAAACTCTTATTGATCGCCTTGAGCTTATTAGTATTAGCATCTTGCACTACCTTTGGCACCATCTTTGAAGACAACAGCATCGAATCGCGCGTTGTGGATTTGCTTGAGCCTATTGAAGAAGCTAACCAGCCTGCCAATATTAATGTCGATAGCCACAACCTTTATGTCTTGGTTTATGGCCAAGTACCCAACGAAATGGTTATTGAGCAAGTCAACCAAGCCATTAATGGTGTTCCCGAAATTCGCAAAGTTTTTAACGAATTGCGCGTCGGTAACCCAGATGAAGTCAGCGGCTTCAGCGATTCCTGGATCACCACCAAAGTACGCTCAAGTCTTGCGGCCGAAAAAGGTCTCGACTCCAAGCGAATTACTGTTAGAACCGAAAACAAAGAAGTCTTCCTAATGGGCTTAGTCACTCGCGCCGAAGGCGATAAGGCTGCCTTAGTCGCTAGAAATATTTCAGGTGTGACTAAAGTTGTTAAAATTTTTGAATATATTGATTAAAACTGCTGCGCGTCGGTTATACATTGTTGAAATCTATTTTTTGCCTTGTCATTTAGAAAACTAAACTCCGCATCAAAAAATAGATTTCGCCGCGTCTAACCTAGCTCGCAGGTTTTAATTATGAAAATCTAACTCTCCTAACTTCAAAAGATAAAGGCTAAATTCGTAAAGAGCACCTTCGTTTGGCATCCACTCGTAATACGATTCTTCTAGCTTATTAGTTTCTAACGTAACTTGAAAACCCCAACCATCAACACCTACTAGCTTATCTTCGTCTGATTTAGCTTTTTGCTGAATATATACTTGTTGAGCCATTTCTTGGACTTTATTCCATTCCCTTGAAGACAGTTCACGTTTTATTCCTGCTTTTAGTTTTGGAGCCTTACAGTGCTCAGGCTTTAGATTTTTAAGATCACTAACGCAATCTTCAAACTTTCCATCATCAGCTTCAAGAACAGCCGAATGAATAATTATCTGCCCATTTTCTTTTTTATATACATACACGTGCGGTGCTGGATTAGAATAAGGAAGATAGTAAAGACTATACAGTTCTACCGCATCACTATGATATGGTGGAACTCCTAGGGCATCCCAATATTTAATTTCTCTAAGATAATTCCTTTTCCACTCACTATCAGTCCAATTTAATGCTGACTTTTGAAAACAAGAAACAAGCAATAGTATAGACGGTAATATTAAGAACGTATATTTGCGCATTATGTATTTTTGTTAGCTGTTTTATATACTATTTGACCACTTTAAGACTGGGCCTACCCTTCGGTGGCTTCGGCGGCTCATCCTCAGGATCACTTGGCATTTCACCTTCATACATATCCGGCGAGAACATAATGCCTTTATCATTCTCACGAGTATAAATGGCCATCACGGAGTTCATAGGAACAAAGATATTAATCGAAGATCCTGAAAAACGAGCTTTAAAACTAATAGCGTCATGCCCAATGTGAAAATCGCCTACGGCGCTGGGCGCAATGTTCAGAACAATTTTTCCATCATTGGCAAATTGCTGTGGGATATCAACTTGAGGGTGACTGGCATCCACAAGAATTTGCGGAGTCCAGTCGTTATCAATCATCCACTCATAATAGGCGATGAGCAGATACGGCTGTAATGGCTTATTATCAGCCAAGGTTTACAGCCCCATTCTAAGTTCTTGCTCTTCTTCCGTTAAGCTCACTTTGAATGATTCACGCTCAAAAATTCTCTCCATGTAATCGTGAATGGCTTTCGAGCCTTTACCTGAGATTTCTAAGCCTAATTGCTCAGCGCGCCACAATAATGGTGCGATAACACAATCAACTAATGAAAACTCTTCGCTCATGAAATAATCACTAGCAGCAAACACTGGCGAAAGTGCCATGATGCTTTCTTGTAACTGCTTGCGAGCTTTCTTCGCTTTGGCTTCAGTGCCATTGTTGATGATTTCGAATTGGCTATACCATTCTTTTTGGATTCTATGGATCATCAAACGACTACGACCACGAGTCACAGGATATACTGGCATTAATGGCGGATGTGGGAAACGCTCATCAAGGTATTCCATAATGATATTGGCTTCGTAAAGAACCAAATCACGATCGATCAGAGTTGGAACTGAACCGTAAGGGTTTAAGTCGCTTAAATCTTCTGGGATATTATCACCAGTAACTTCCACAACTTCAAAATTAACACCTTTTTCGGCCAGCACGATTCGTACTTGATGACTATACGCATCATTACCAGAAAATAGTGTCATAACTGAACGCTTGGCGACTACTGCCATAGATGTTCTCCTAACTTATAGCGGCTTGGCACTTGCGCACCAAGCCTTTGAACTTTTAATGGATGTCTTTCCAGAATTCTTTCTTCAAGAAGTAAGCTGGGATTAATAACAATACTAAGAATAGAATTGCCCAAATACCCATGCTTTTACTTTGAAGTTTTACTGGATTGGCAGTGTAGGCCATGAATGCTGTCAGATGACGCATTTCTTCTTTAAACTCTTCAGGTGATAAAGCACCTTCTTTAGTTTGCACGAAGATACCACCGTCAGCTGATAAATGATGCTTTGCAGCTTCTGCATCGGCTAACTCTTTGTTAGCTTGTGCTTTCGCTTCCGCAGAGGCGGCACTGTCAGCAATCACATTTTTAGCAGCTTTGATCGCATTCTCAGCGGCAACCCATTCTTCACTTAATACCTGCTCACCTTGTAGATCCGCTAAGATATGCGGCATACCTACGTCAGGGAAAACGGTATTGTTAACGCCATAGGGACGTGAAGGATCAGCGTAGAATGAAGTTAAGTAGTTATAAACCCAATCTTCACCACGAACACGTGCAACTAAAGATAGGTCTAGTGGGTCAACACCAAACCATTTTTTAGCCAGCTTTGAGTTCATGCTTTTCTTGATTGGATCACCAAACTTTTGATCACCTAATACCAAGTTATTCACTACTTCTTCTTCAGATAAATCTAAATCTTGAGCGATACGTGAATAACGAACGTATTCCATCGAGTGACAGCCAGCACAATTGTTAAGGAACAACTGAGCACCTTTTTGTAACGAAGCCTTGTCGGCTAAGTTAATGTTGGCTTTTTCATTCGGATAGGTAGCGCCACCGCCCGCAGAGAAAGCCACAGGAGCCGCTAGCGTCAATGCTGTAATAGCAGTAATAATTAGCTTTTTCATTAGTGTGTTACCCTCTCTGGAACTGGCTTAGTTTTCTCGAATCTTGGCAATAATGGCAAGATAACCAAGAAGAACACGAAATAGTAAACCGTGCATAATTGGCCTAAGAACTTAGTGAATGGCGTTACTGCAACCACACCTAAGTAACCTAGCACACAGAAACAAACCACAAACAATGCCAAAGCCACTTTATAAGAAGTGCCGCGATAGCGGATTGATTTCACTGGTTGTCTGTCTAACCAAGGCAATAAGAACAACACAACAATCGCCGCTGCCATTGCTAAGAAACCTAAGAAGGGATCAGGAACCGCACGCAAAATCGTATAGAAAGGCGTGAAGTACCAAACTGGCGCAATATGCGCAGGAGTTTTCAATGGATTCGCTGGCTCAAAGTTTGGACGCTCTAAGAAGTAGCCACCAAAATCAGGCGCAAAGAATACGATTGCTAAGAAGATGATTAAGAATACCACCACGCCCACAATGTCTTTCACTGTGTAGTAAGGGTGGAATGGAATACCGTCTAATGGGATACCGTTTTCGTCTTTATGTTCTTTAATTTCAACGCCGTCAGGGTTGTTAGAGCCAACCTTGTGCAAGGCAACAATGTGCAAGAACACCATAGCTACTAACGCTAATGGCACAGCAACTACGTGCAAGGCGAAGAAACGGTTAAGCGTCGCTAGAGATAAAGTGAAGTCACCACGGATCCACTCAACTAAGCCATCGCCAACCACTGGGATAGTACCAAACAGGTTCACAATTACCTGAGCACCCCAGAATGACATTTGACCCCATGGTAATAAATAACCCATGAAAGCTTCAGCCATTAACAGTACGAAAATAATCATACCGAAGATCCAAACCAACTCACGCGGTTTCTTGAATGAACCGTACATAACGCCACGGAACATGTGCAAGTAAACCACAACGAAGAAGGCAGAAGCACCGGTAGAGTGCAAGTAACGGATTAACCAACCCATTTCAACATCACGCATGATGTATTCAACCGAAGCGAATGGCTCGCTTGGGCTGTAGAACATGGTTA
>JABXIW010000216.1 GCA_013372875.1 Gammaproteobacteria bacterium
AAAACCATCGTTGGTTGGCAATAACATCGCGCTAAGTGAGAGGTAACCGTGATCGCCACTATCCAAAGTAAACGTGGTCGCAGCGCCCGGATTGAGAATACCGCCCGCAGGGTTTTCTACAACTGCGCCGCCTGCGTTGCCAATCACGGTCGATAATCCAGAAATATCCCCACCTTCAGCCATCGCTTCAAGCTCTGCTGTGGCGAATTCTCCGACTTTAAACATGTGCAGATCTGAGCCATGCGCCGCGACGATAAGCGGTGTAAAGTAAATGCCTTTGGTTGCGTTGGTAACCGTAATTTCTAGTTCCGCCGCTTGAGCTGATGCCGCGCCAACCGCCAGAGCAACAGACGTCATGACAAGACTAAGTTGGGTACGTTTTTTCATTGTGAATCCATCCTTTTATGAGTGAAACCCAAGCCCTTGAACATCGTCTTTTGTTGGCTTGAGCAGCATTGCTTTCGAACGTTTGTCATTCTTGTCTTTAAGCATGACGAGCAAATATCTCGGTAACTTCATCGAATTCTCATAAAATTCTCACAACTTCTTATCTCTTTCATTCCGTTATAAAATAGCGTCCATCCGTTCCCCAAACGCACATTAAAATGCTCAACAATTTACTTACTGCATACTATGGAGAAATCTACGGTATTGCCTTTTTCAGTCACTATCTCAACAACTACAAACAGGCAGAGCAACGCGCGCTTTGGCAAACTTTAGTCGACGTGGAAAAACTGACCGCTGAAAAACTCAAACCTGTTTTGCAAGCACATAGAATGGAGATAGAAGACCGTCATCAAGAAATGATGGAAAAAGGTCTTTCCGATGCAGAAAAGTGGATCGATTTACCTTGGTCAGAGCTGGTTGCCACGCTACTCAATTGGGTTGAGCCGTACGAAGTGACATACCGAGAATGGCAAACTCTCGCGATAGAGAAGAATTCAAACGCTGTCAATTTTCAAACTGCATTTGATTTAGTCGCAGAACATGAAACCGCCATTTATCAATGTTGGCAGCGTTATCATACTAACGAGTCTGGGTTGCCGATTCTTCACGCCTTTTTGGCAAAATATCGTTAAAGCGAGACTGGCACACTTGCACCTCGTAAAGCCCTGCCAGACAATACTTTTAATACGCCGCTTAGAACGGAATCTTTATGGTTAATCCAAAACTCATTGCTCTACTGCCCGATTTGGCCTCCTTTATTTTGGTGGTCAACGAAGGCAGTTTTACTGCCGCAGCCAAACAGCTTGGCGTTACCCCATCAGCGTTAAGCAAACTGATCACCCGTTTGGAGCAAGCCCTCAACGTGAAGTTGTTTGAACGCACCACGCGCAAGCTGATCATTACTCAAGCAGGGCAAAAAGTGTATGACCAAAGCATTGCGATGGTTAATGCCGCGCAGCAAGCCGTTGAGCTATCTGCGGAAGAACATGCCGAACCAACTGGCGCGCTCACGGTAGCGGCACCAGAGGCGTTTTTAAACTCGGTCTTGCAACCGTTCGTGCTGCCTTTTTTGCAACGTTATCCAAAAATTCAGCTCAAGCTGCGCGCTGCCGACGGGGAAATCGACCTGTTTCGTCAGGGCATTGATGTTGCCTTTAAACTCACCGATAAACCGGATGAAAATTTGGTGCTCAAAGAGATCAGCAAAACCAATCTGGTTTTGTGTGCGTCGCCAGACTACCTCGCACAAAGAGGCATGCCAGAACATCCGACGCAACTTGAACAGCACGACTGTATTTACCTAGCAGAAAACGACAAAGACAACATTTGGTCGTTTTTTAAAGAAGAGGCGTTTCATTCCATCGCGGTCAGTGGTCGGTATGCGGTCAACCATTCGCAAATGCGCCTAAATGGCGTCAAGGCCGGTTTAGGGATTGGCATCTTCCACGATTTCGTGGTGAAAGAGGCATTAGAGTGCGGAGAAGTGGTCGAAGTGTTGTCCGATTGGATGATCAAAAGTAACTACCACGGTGCGGTCGCCATGCAGTACGCACAAACCAAATACATGCCTGCACGTCTGCGTGTATTTCTCGATTTTGTAAACGAACATCTCGTGTCTAAGGAACCCAACCATGTTTAATGCGATTCATCACGTCGCTATCATTTGCAGTGATTGCCCAACATCAAAGCGTTTTTACACCGAAGTGCTAGGGCTACAAATCATCGCAGAAAACTATCGTGAAGCGCGAGACTCCTACAAACTCGACCTTGCGTTGCCGGACGGAAGTCAAATCGAGCTGTTCAGCTTTCCCGGCGCACCGGAGCGACCAAGCTTTCCGGAGGCGCAAGGCTTGCGACATTTGGCGTTTCAAGTCGACAACGTTGAAGAAGTAAAAGCGTATCTGGAATCCAAACACATCGCTGTTGAACCCATTCGCATTGATGAGTTTACGGGCAAAGCATTTACGTTCTTCCAAGATCCCGATGGCTTACCATTGGAGCTTTATCAGAAGTAAAAAGAGCCAGCAATTCGCTGGCTCTTGTTTTATACCAATACGACACCTTAGTTCAGTGCTGCTTTTAGCTTCTCGACACGGTTGAACACCAACCAGTCCAGCAGCAAAACGCTCACAATGGCTAAACCGCCCATCGGAAACGCGGCACAAATGGTAACCAATGTGGCTAACCCCAATTTCCACACTCCGTCATGTTGAAATTGTGGCGGCGCGCCAAGCGATGCGCTGCGACTTGGTCGACGGAACCACCACATCACCACTCCGGAAATAGCAATCAGAATAAATGCCAGACAGAACAGCACATTCAACGCCTTATTGATGAAGCTTACGTCTCCTTGGTGAAGTGAGACACCCGCAGCCATTAACTTGGCAAACCAGCTGTAATCCTGCCAAGTCACATCCACCAGCAAACGACCTGAGTATTGGTCAAAATGGCTGGTTCGATCTTGTCTTGGGTCCGAGATATCCCCTCCCATTGAGTTGGCGGCAACGGTGTAAACACCGTCACCTGAACGAGGCAAGAATACTTTGTAGCTGATAAAGCCCATCATTTCTGCTTTAAGAATAATGTCGTCAATCGATAACGCGCGATGGCTCGCCGTGTAAGACGCCCCCCTTTCCATGTTCGCGTGATCATGGGCGGGTTTATCTTTCGATTCAGGTACGGCAGCAAGCTCTAAGTTCCAAGGCATTTCTTCTGACGAACCGTGGTTAAGATCCTTATGCGTCAATGTCGACTCTGGCTTTTCACCCCAAGTGTAATAGGTCGGAAACGTGTTCCAAGCTTGAACCATCTTTGCACCCCAAATTCCAGCCCAAGACAAACCAGAAATCAGGAAAAACAGTAAAACGAGGGACAACACGCCACCTAAGTTAGCGTGCACATCGCGCAATACAATACGAGAACCTTGGGCAGTACGGATTTTCAAAAAGCCCGCTCGACTGGCGTTGTCACGAGGAAGCCAGAGATACAAGCCCGACACCAAAAGTAAAATACCTAAGCTGGCTGATATTTCGATTAAACGATCGCCAAACTCACCAATCAGTAAGGTGCCATGAATGTTATTCATCAGCTCATAAACGCTGTCTGAGCGATCAATGGTGCCTTGAACCTCGCCCGTGTATGGATTGACTGCAGCAACGAGCGAACGTCCATCTTCCGCTTTAATTGAAAACCGATTGGCAAGGTGCGCTGTTTTGGCAGGCACAAACTGGGTAACGCTGAAATCAGGATAGGCTTGCTTAACCGACTCTAACTGGATGGACACTGGTACCTTGTGCTCTTGCTGCACCACTTTTAGCGTAGTCTCATAGCGAGCCAGTTCAATCTCATCATCAAACAGCATCACCAGTCCGGTGACGGACAGCATGAGCATAAATGGGATAACGAATAATCCTGCGTAGAAATGCCATCGCCACGTCATAAAGTAGATGG
>JABXIW010000440.1 GCA_013372875.1 Gammaproteobacteria bacterium
TCTGATTGGAGCGACATGACTCTGACAAATGATTCTATGGTTCTGAAGAATGACGTTCATACTCTTACCTTCAAGCTTAGTGATTGGAAAAACTAATCACACGCTAGGTGATTAAATCTAAAAAGCAGCCAGATTGGCTGCTTTTTTACTTTTTGCTACTCACTTTTTACACAATCCGCCAACAAATACCTCAAATATATAATAAACCTATCTTTTTTCAGTCATAATGAATGAATAATTGAATTGTTCCGGTCTGAGTATCTGGCCGATCTAAATATTCAACTAACAGGGACCATTATGACAAGGCTGATCACTTTACTATCAACATTAATCGTGTCTTTTTCATCATTCGCAACTGATACTTGGCAGCAAACGATCGAACAAGCAAAAGGACAAACGGTATACTTCCACGCGTGGGGAGGCAGCCAAGAAATTAACCGCTATATCCAATGGGCGAATAGCCAGCTTCAATCTCAATACGGCGTCACACTGCAACACGTTAAAGTTACGGATATTGCTGAAACCACCAGCCGCCTAATTGCTGAAAAAGCCGCAGGAAAAAACAGCGGTGGTAGCGTTGATATGGTTTGGATCAATGGCGAAAACTTCAAATCAATGAAGGATAACCAATTGCTGTTTGGTCCTTTTGTTGAAGGCTTGCCAAGCTGGCAGTACGTTGACAAATCATTGCCAATTGATGTGGACTTTTCAGAGCCAACTGAAGGTCTGGAAGCACCTTGGGGTGTGGGGCAATTAGTGTTTATTCATGATGAGCAAACCCTGCATAACCCTCCTCGATCTTTTGCTGAAATGCTGAGTTACGCAAAAGCGTTTCCAAATCGCCTAACTTACACTCGCCCACCAGAGTTTCATGGGACAAGCTTTATTAAAGCACTGTTGATTGAGTTGACCAACAACGATCCCGCTTTGCAAAAACCAGTCACTGGTGAAACATTTGAGCAAGTCACTCAACCGCTATGGGCTTACCTAGATGAGTTCCATAAAGTTGCTTGGCGTGGCGGTAAGCAATTCCCAGGAGGGACGGCTGAAACGCTTCAATTACTGGATGATGGTCAGATTGATCTTGCGATTACCTTTAACCCAAACGCGGTTTTTTCTGCGCAATTGAGTGGTAATCTTGCAGAAAGCACCAAAGCGTATGCGATGGACGCAGGTGCACTCTCAAACATTCACTTCTTAGCGATTCCTTGGAACGCAAATGCCAGTGCCGGTGCGCAAGTTGCGATAAACTTTTTATTGAGCCCTGAAGCACAATCTCGCAAAGGTAACCTTAACATCTGGGGCGATCCTTCAGTGCTAAGCAGCCAATACCTAACAGGTTCGGCTAAAAATACTCAACAATTCAAATCTATCGCTGAGCCGCATCCGAGTTGGCAATCTGCCTTAGAAAAAGAATGGTTGAAACGCTACGGGAATTAATAAGAGCCCATGTTAAGAGCGCTATATTTAGTCATTATCGCTGTTTGTATTTTACCTACCATTCCGGGACTACTCGGAGTGGTGGTTTCTGCGCTCGGTTATGTACCTCCTATCGGCTTGCACCACTTTTCTTTGGATGGCTTTAACGCTGTTTTTGATTGGGAGGGTGTTTGGACATCCATCGGGCTGACTTTCTACTCTGCCATTTTCAGTAGCTACTTGGCTTGCTTGATCACATTTGCGATTTTGCAAGCATCGTGGGGCAGCAAGTTTTGGCGAAAAATTGAAGTTAGCCTCTCGCCACTTCTCGCTATGCCGCATGTCGCGTTTGCAATTGGCTTTGCGTTCTTGTTTGCACCAACCGGTATGGGCGTTCGTGTTCTCAACCAACTGTTTGGTTATGATCCAAATGCGCAAACGGTGAATGACTTAGCGTTGCTGATTAAAGACCCGCATGCACTCGGTTTGGTCATCATGCTTGCGATTAAAGAAGTGCCGTTTTTATTGTTGATGAGTATTCCAATTCTTCAGCAATTGAAAGTCAATAAGATTGAAAAAGTCAGTCATTCGATGGGCTACAGTTCGGCGCAAGCGTGGTGGAAATGCGTATTCCCACAATGGATAGCAAAACTGCGCTTTCCAATGCTGGCGGTATTGGCTTACAGCTTGTCGGTTGTTGATGTTGCATTGATTATTGGCCCTACCAACCCACCAACGTTTGCGGTTTTGGTATGGCAGTGGTTTAACGATCCTGATTTATCACTTCTACCAAGAGCTGCCGCAGGCGCGGTCGTGTTGTTTGCTATCGCTAGCCTTTTGATTGGATTTGCACGCTTGATGGAATGGTGTATTACCAAAGGCTTCAAACGCTGGCAGTACTCTGGTCGAAACGGGTTTCGTTTACCCGGTAAAACCCTATTTTCACTGATTGCGCTACTCGCACTTCTAATGATTCCACTCATGGTGGTGTGGAGCTTTGCTCAACGCTGGCGCTTTCCAGATTTACTACCGAGCCGCTATAGCCTGCGTTTTTGGGAATACGAATGGCACAGTATTCTTGGTACGCTGGAGCAGAGCATGCTGATTGCCGTTATCAGCGCGACCGTCGCTCTAGCCCTTGCCTTGATCGCACATGAGTATCGCCTTCGTTATCGCTGGCAGGTGCCCGGTTACATCATCGCCATCCCAATGCTGATTCCTCAGCTATCGGTGCTATTCGGTATGCAAGTAGTGACGCTGTACTTAAACAGTAACGCGTATTTCTTTTGGGTATACTGGGCGCATGTGTTCTTCGCATTCCCATTTATTTACCTCTCGCTAGACGGTCCATGGCGCAGCTTCGATAACGGCTTAACTCGCGTAGCACTCAGCTTGGGTAAGTCACCGATGCAAGCTTGGGTAAAAGTGAAACTGCCAATCCTCCTACCTGCGATTGCATTCGCATGGGCGGTTGGGATTAGCGTAAGTCTGGCGCAATACCTGCCGACATTGGTGCTAGGGGCTGGGCGCATTAGCACCATCACCACCGAAGCCGTTGCGCTATCCAGTGGTTTTGACCGACGTGTCACCGCGATTTACGCCATTTGGCAAGCACTCTTGCCGTTCTTGTTCTTCTCTTTTGCGATACTACTAAGCCGCTTACACGTGAAGTATCGCCGCTTGTCTATAAAAGGTTTACTACTGAATGAGTCTTTGTCTCGAA
>JABXIW010000371.1 GCA_013372875.1 Gammaproteobacteria bacterium
ATATTACGATTAAAGAGCAACCCTAAAGGATTCCTTACATCTACCCTATGGCAAAACTTTTTACGACTGCTTAGGCTATTGCTCAGATTACTAGCCCATCCAATTAGCACATTCATCGTATATGCACTTCAGCTATTTTATGGCGCATTATTAGGAGCTGAATTTAGCAAGCAGAGAGACTCTATACCAGAGAATGCAGGGGTTTTAGATTGGCCCGTTATGCTTTGGAACCTCATGCCTGATGCAATGCATTCTTTCACTATTCTAGTTTTAATCATCTCACTTTTAAAAAGTGGTTCAGATGCTCTAGAAGCTTATATGTTACGCAAAGAAAATCAAAAACGACTTGAACAAGAGCGAAGAATGCCTCCTGGTAGTTGGTTCACCAATTACTTTGTGAAAGACATAAAAGAAATAATAGACCTAAACTTTGATTTAGTCGGTAGTGGGCAAGAACAAGCCATATTGGTACTCTCCCAATGTTTACAAACAGTCCGTAAATTAGCTGCATCATACGATGGAGGGAATGAAAGCTCGTTCAGTGTAAACTTAATGGTCGCAATGCGACGTGACGAAGTTGAGAGTGAGATTTCAAAACGGTGGGATGACTGCAATATGTTTTTCGATGGAGCAAGTCCAGCAGCAGCCTACAACCAGATTGATGGAATTCTTACCCGCATTGCTTCTTGCAATAATCATCATACTAGGTTGTATATCACTAATGCTCATAGCTCCCATAAGACCTTGTTATTGCCAATAGTAGACGAAGAAGATCAAAATAGTACAAAGACCCCTCAAAGAGTTCTTGGTGCACCTAAAGCATTTTCTAGTAATCACCCCCAGTACCATTCTGATTTATTGCGTGATATTGAGATTTGGCTGTACAAAGAACAAAAGAGATTTTTTTCAAGTGATCAAGCCGACAAACTTTACCAGTACTACGTAAATGATAGTTCTGTACGTTCATTACTCTCAATACCCATCGAAAGCCTGTATCGCGTAGTTACAGAGGACAACGAGGTAATAGAGGAGCAATCCATCTCTATGGTGCTTAATGTATATGCTAGCCATAAGAATATGTTGAGAGAAAACCCTGACGTCTTCATTAATCTTATTCAGCCTATTCTTGATACAATGGCACTAGCGTTTGAAGAGCTTAAGTTATCTCTTGAGGAACCAGACACTCATGCTCAATAAGAGTTGGGTGACGAATGCGTTACTGTGCCATATAATGAATTTATGATAGAGGAGATGCTTGATGAGTAATCAGTGCAATAGTACTAAAACAACAACCGTGATTGTTGTAAACAGCGATGGCACTCGTGTGCTTAAACGAGTGGCTATTAACGACTTGCCTAGCAATAAGCGTAAGCGCTTACGTAACACTCGTTCTGTTGCTCTTTCAAAAGCGGTGTTCGGTTAGTTTTTATAATGCCTACATCTACCACGCAAGTAACTTTTCTTTATAGGTGCTCTAGATAAAAAATAGAGCTATTTCAACCTGCTACAACCTGTTTAATTAAACCACCTATACACACCTTGCGTTTAAGTGCAAGATTTCCCTTCTTGATAGCCGAATCTATTATAGATTGCCTCCCCATGATGATAAGTTGTTGTGTCGGGCGTGTTGCTCCCGTATAGAGAAGTGTCTGATCTGTCATTCGAGAAGCACCTTCAGGCAAGATCATAATCGTGGTTGACCACTGTGAGCCTTGACTCTTGTGAACAGTAATAGCATACGCTAGTTCAAGTTTTTCCAAGAGTTCTATTGTGAGCGGAACAGGGCCGCTATCTAACATCAAAGTCCCCACGGAGCCGTCTTCAAAAACCGTGTCAAATACCTCACTAATGTAGCCCAAGTCTCCATTGCGAACGTCTAATGCATAGTCATTTTGGTTTACCATCACAGGATCGCCTTCTAACAGCCACTGTCCCTTAGTATTACGCCACTCAAAATGAGAAATAAGCGGATTCTTCACCAACTTACGATTCCCACCTACACGTTTCTGGAAATCAGAGTTAATGCTGTCTACACCGAGTATTCCTTTACGCACAGGCGATAACAAAACAGTATTATCTCTTCCTCCCGCCTGACACCAAAGGTCATAAGCCCTATTCAGAGTCATCTCTGTTTCCAGACTCGCATCTTCACTCTCTGATAACAGCCTATTTGTCAGTGGCAATTGGTAGGTTTCACTATTCCTGATAGCGGTCGCAAAGCGATAAATTCCTGACTCCGAAGCCTGTCTCTTCACTTGCGAGAGGTTAAAGGTTGGCAAGGGCATATTAGGCTTAGTTAAACTATGAAACACTAACCCAGCCCCAATAGGAGGTAGCTGCGCTACATCACCGACAAATAAAATGCGCGTAGCTTCAGGCAAAATCCCACACAACCGATACATTGAAAAGATATCGATCATTGATGCTTCATCGATAATAAGAAGAATATGCTCTGGCAATGGTTTCTTGCCTTCTCCCAAGTGGTCAGAAATCAATTTCGCGATAGTGCAAGCTTCATACCCTGTACTCTCAGACATACGCTGAGAAGCTCGTCCACTGAGAGCAACCTGCTTTATAATTAACTCATCAGCGAGTGCTCGATAAACTGCTAGGACAGCCTGTAGAATGGTTGTTTTACCAGTGCCTGCGCCACCTGAAATGCAAGCAACTGGGGCAAGAACTGCACCTATTACCGCCTCTCGTTGCTCTTTTGTCAGCTCAAACGGCAGCGTGCTCTCAAATTGAGATAAAGCTTCACGAACATTTGTTTCAGTAACTAATCGTTCCCATATCGCTAAGAGTGACCCTTCGCCCCGTTTTCTATTAATTTTGTCAGTGATCGTTCGAGCAACTTTGTCTTCGATTAGTGCGCTTCCTATCGGAACTAATCCTTTATCGCCCACTCTGACTAATATGTTGTGTGCTAAGGCGACATCAACGATGGACTTCAACGCTTTCTTGCGTCTTATGAGCTTAAAAGCAGCAGCACCCAAGGCTTCTTCGTGAACAACAATATCACCCGTTTTAAGAGTCAAATTTGCAGCAGCCTGTTCAGCAACAGCACAAAGCACTTGGGGGCTATCGAGGCTCATATCCAACGACTCAGCCAAAGCCAGAGCTTCTTTCCATGTTGCGCCCAGCGCCAATAGTAGAAAAGGGTTTTGTTTGACCGTTTGAATAGCTTTAGGCCCAAACACTTCGATCATTCTTCGGCCAAGGTGCGGATTCATATTTGCCTTCTGAACCCATTCAATCGCTTCCATCATTTGACGATCAGGCCAGTGGTGGACAAGTGAATAGGCCCGTTGTTTATCCACGCCTTTTATCAAACAAAGCCGCTCGATGTCTTTGTCGAGGATAATTTGCTCAATATTCTCGGTACGAGCGACTCTACTTGCTATGACACTGCCTACACCTTCGACATTCTTAGCCAAATAGAAAGCCAACACTTCTCCAGAAAGCCTTTTAAACAAAGCACTTTTAGCGACTAGCAGATCTTCTGTATGACGCCATCCTTCAATTTCGTACGTCTGACTGGTCAACTCTCCTTGAACCTCCCAAAGAGTGCCAACTTTCACCTCAGAAAAAACGTTTTTGGGAAAACTAATGGCTAAAGTTCTAGTTCTCGGAACTTGGGAGCCATCAGGCGAGACAGCTATCGCTGTCACCTGATGAAATTGACGAATGTTCGTTACTTGGACTGTCATCAATCCCATCCAGACAACTCCCCATAATTACGAACCACCGCAGCTTCTCGCGACTTCTGAATACCTAGTTCTTGACGTAACTCTTGGTTCTCAGACCTGAGCGAAGCAAGTTCAGATTTAAGAGGACTTAATTCAGCTTTAACTTCAGCCAATTCTTTCCTCAATCTACTTACTTCTGCTGAATTCTGATTAGAGCGCCTCTCCGCTCTCTCACGCGCATCTTTATGAGAAGCAATGGATTCATTAGACTCCCCATACCAACGCCTCTCAGCTTCAACTAGAAGCTCTCTGAGCTTAGGGTTTCCATTGACACTTAGTTGAGACCGCTTCAATACACCTTCATCAATAAGATTTGCTCGGTTAACCTTGTCTCCATTGCGGTACTCTCCGAAGTCATTCAACTCGTCCCGTTCAGCAATCCAGCTTATAAGGCGGTTAATCGTTTCTTGTGCTTTCAATTGACTCATAGCGGCCTCCCTCAAGCATCCCTATCTGTTTGGGGAAGGGGTTCATTAATCTTTTGCTGTAACTTGGACATATCGACATTGGGCATTTGAGATAGGTTGTATTGCCAGCGAATAAATGTCTCTTTCCAGATTTTTTCTTTCACGGAATGCTCTGCTTTTAGGTGCTCAATTTGCCCCTTGAGTTCAGCATTTTCTTTAAGAAGAGCATCAATGGTGACGTCCCCAGTCTCAGTCACTACTTGGGGGTTATCTTTCAATGTCTTCTTTCGACGCCTGAAAGCTTCCTTAATCCCATCGTCTCCCATAAGGGTAAATGTCGATATTGAGTCTCGATTTAGACGTCTAGCAACTGCTTCCGCAAACGTATCCCAAGTAAGTTTACCAGACCATTTTGTAAGCACGTCTTCAACGATTGGAAGCTCTTTTTCTGTGATTATCTTCTTTTTCATACCTCACCTCCAAACAGCGCTAGTAGTTCGTTCTGCGTTTGTTCAATCACACTTTGGCTAACGGAATCCTGAACATTAATATCGACTTTCAAACCGCTTTCGATGAGAGCTATTTGTGTCTCAGTGGGATCTAACTCTTTCGGAATTCGAATTACGGTTCCTTCTGGAATATTTCCGTCTTCATACATTTTGATCACAGTGCGTGTGATCGCTAATCGTCTGCCATTGAATTTCAGCCAAGCTTCAGATCCATATTCACCGCGACGGGAAGCATCTACCGATATTCCAAATTCTTTGGTTTGAGCTACTTCGAGCTTTCGCAGCCGTTCTAAACTTTTCGGTAATCCCTTGATACAGGCATGATCTTTACAAGCGACACAATCGCCCGCTTTTGTACATGGAGCCATAGTCCAGTCATGCTCACAGACTCCCCAGCCTGTAGGTTGAGCTGCACCCACTCGATTCTTATCCCCTAACATTTCATACGTAATCGGCACTCCCACCTTCACAGCTTCAATGGCCCTAAGTCCATTGTCTTTGGGAAGGCTTAGAACACTGTCTTTAGGGATATTAAGAACGGCACGAGCCGTCGCCTCTCTCTCTTCTGGCGTCCGCAAATCATAAGCTTTGTTGTCTTGAATTCGTGTGCGGCCTGCAAACATAGCCAAATCTAGAGAGTCCATTTCTCCGCGCTCAGCCATTGTAGATAACCATGTTCGAATTTGGTGAGTAGAAATAGCGATTGGAGATCCATCTTCATTGCGGATATTCAATTTTTCAAATATTGAATCTTTAACTTCTGTTCGGCTATCAGAAGATCCCAAAGCAGTATTGAACTCATTTACGCTCGGAGTAACCCAGCTATACTCTTTAGCCATGAAATCTTTATGAAATTCATTATCTCTCAAAAGACATAGTGCTTTGCTAACAGGAGCGTCAACCTCTTCTATATTTGGCCATTTAGGGTACTGCTTGGAATACTTTTTCACTGAATATTCAGCAAGATCGCTATAGGTGATTTGAGTCTTATCTTTTATCAAGTTCAAGAACCATTTAGGACTACTCAACGCAAGTGCCATTTCCTGCACATTCATCGTATCAGATGAAAACCGATTACTTAGAGTCAGTCCCATGGCTGCACATAGTTCTGCATAACTCAGAGGCTTGTTTTCTCCGTGGTTGAAACTGGTAATGCACTCTGAATGACGAAAGAATTTGTTGGGATGTTCAATTGCCCAAGCCGCTGCCTCTCGCGCTGGCATGCCAAGCTTCGTTAGTCGTTCTACAGCCTCTCTCACCGTATGCTCTAACTTAGGGTGAACTGGTTTGGGGATTACCCCGCCGCCCTTAGCAGCTTTCCATCGTAGGTTTAAGACCTCTGTTTCTTTATCTTCGACTTCACCCGTATCTGAGTTTTGAAAGGTTTCAATGGCAGTTGTCTCGAAAAGACAGTCGGTAGTCAAAAAGTACAACTCTCCTGCACGGCTTGGTGCAAACATAAGCAAAACCGCACAGCTCGACCAATAAAGTTCATAAGGTGTCTTTGCCTTGGTAAAAGCATCAGCTAGAGCTGCCAGTTCATGGCTTTCAAGCAAGCGTTCTTCTTGCCAATCCCTATCATCTTTTGAAGTCCCCTCCGAACGATCTTTCTGTCTCGGCCACGGACTTTTCTTCCAAGGGGTGTGGCACAAACATATTCTGTTTTCTTTTAACCACTTAAAAAGCTTCTTCATATGACCACCAGTGCCATAACGCGCTTGTGGTGTCAGTCGAGCTTCTACCGACTCTCTAGCCTTTGTAATTGTAGGTTCATCAAGTAGCAGTATGTCAGCAGTGCCATGAACTTCCTTTAACCCCCAATATGTTGCTTTAAGCGCACGCATCATGTGGCTAGGAGCTATTTCCTTAATACTCTGTTGCTCTCGGACGTAAGCACGAGCAAAATCTAAAAAAGGTTGTTCAAATGGTTTGCCATCGCCTTTTCCTGCGGAAGACTCATATTCTGTAAACTGCATCCCAAGGTTCTTAGCTGTCTTCCAGTTAACAGTCTCAAAACCACCTTGCTCTTGATAGAGTGTTAAATCAAATTTAGCTCGATCTATGAAAGCTTTGAGGTTCTGTTCACAAGTAAGTTCTTTTCTGGATTTAAAAGGAATTACACTCATGCCGCCCCCTCATTCAACGCTTGAATTTTATCATCACAAGCTTTCATAATTGCAGCAACATGAACAATCGCTAGGTCATAGGACTGAAGAACTAAATCACTAGCGCCATTCTCTCGGCGGTCTTCCATTTCCTCCGTTAAATCAACCAAAAGCTCATCCCATGGCGCATGTAAAAGCGGCTGAAAACGAGCACATGATACGCAGATTTTGATACCGCTATCACAGGCACTCCCGCCACAGTTACCAACATGCTTCATACCATTAATATGTCGTCTGCTCGCGGGATCACTCGACCTAACAGCCTCTGACTCGTCGGTTATCAATCGATCTTCAAACATCGCAGCTAAAAAGCCCATGGCCTCATTCATTTTGGCGAAAATTCTAAGAGCTAGTTCTGGGGTATACCCTGTATAAACACCTATATTCTGAGTGTCCTCGTGATCTAACAGGTAAGCAAGCTGAACCCCACTAATACCGTGACGAACTAAATTAGTTGCGCGAGTGCGGCGACAACGAGTGGGTGTGAAGTGAATAGTGTCACCAGTTCGCTCAGAGATTGCACTGCATTTTCTGCTAACAACTCTAGTTAAATCTGATGAACCCTGCACATTTATGTGAAGTTTCGCAGGCTCATCCTTTAGGGAGCTACGAAACTCATCTACAGTACAAATCTCCTCGAATTGATCTTCTTTACCAACAAAAAGAGGCAATTCTGTAAGATCTGCTTTTGTCAATTTGGGCAGTTTTTTCTTCGCCAGCTTCTGAACTTGCTCTGCTAAGTTAATCAAAATTAGAAATAAATCTTCAGTGATATTGAGTGAGCGAAAACTCTTACGAAAGCCACCATCTTCACCACGTTTTTTGGCTCTAGGCACAGAAACTGAATAGATTTGTTTTCCTTTGATTACTTCAACATTAAGATCACAGATCCGTAACTGGCGAAGTTGAATCGGGCGTCGTGCCGTCTGATAGCAAATCATGAACCATGCGTATTCACATAGAGTTAGCTGCTCAGTTAAGAATGCATTAGCTGCCCAACTCATAAGCAATTGCTGCTCGGTAACAGTCCAAGGCCCAGAATGGGGACAGCTATGTAAGACAGCCTTCCCTTTAACATTCCCATGAAGCTTGAGACTATCTAAGAATGGCGTTATGCCTTTTTGAATGCCTGGGTACTCCCACTCAATCCAGTTGCGTAAAAGCGCACGAATAGTACCTAACTTATATTCATCTTCTCTAGAAAGACTCCCTTTCAAGTTCAAGACCTGAATTTCAGTAATTTGACCACCTGTATAGTGCTCTGATTGAAAGAAAAACGAACGAATGTAATGGAGGCAGTTTCTAGCATAATAGGGGGATACTTCTTCTGCCATTCGGGCTAGAGTTAAGCGCAACCCCATTTCAACATCACTTGACACTGAATCTGGTAAGAGATGAAAAGTCATTTCAATTTCATGGCTGACTTTCCATTTGTCGGATGAGAGATTGAACTGATATCCTTCCTTAGACACACGCACTGCGTTTTCATGTTTAGGGAGTTTAAATGCGACAGCGGCAACCATCATTTATTCTCCTTTTCTGCATTATCAGCAAGCTTATAAGCAATACCTAATACACTTGGAACCAGCCTTTTAAGCTCTTCTTCTGCACTCTCAGGCTCATCTTTCCCATTAGCTCTCCGCATCGTAGCTGCCTCATCCTTCATCAGAGCCATACTAATTTTTTCGGCAGACTCTTTTGTATGCCGAAGGTTGTAAACTTCAGCAGATTTCTCATCACTATGCCCCATTAAATACATGCGCACTTGCTTCTCTTTCTTTTCAGAAATAATGTCATCCATTCGACCTTCCTGACGCGCTAAACGGTTATTTATATCAATAATCCTAGAAATTAAATTGTTTCGGTTATGTCGATATGCATGAGCACCAGCAAGCTTATCTATCTTGATACCTTCCGCTTCAATAAACGAAGCCAGAGCTTTATCACGAGCAATCTTCAATACGAGTTTGGAGCATTGTTTTATACTCAACGGTTGCCCGACTGTATTCTTACTAGAAACAAACAGGAAGCCATGGCTTTGGCTTGCAGGAAGCGCTTGTACCATATGTCTCCTTTCTCCTGTCACGTAATCGCGCAACAAATCTGTCAGATCCTGCGATATTGGCAGATCACGCTCCAGTGTTTTTGCATTTGGTTCAAGTGCTCTCCATATGTCCTCAGGATCATCATGCCGACGAACAATTGAAATGGTTTGCGCCGCGAAATTTACATCAGAGACTTTTAACTGAAGTAGTTCCCCCACACGCATACCAGTGTCGTATAGCACTCTGATAATTAGATAGTTCCTATCACAAACTAGAGCAGTAAAGGGGTTATCGATACATTCTGGCTCAGCAATTCGCATAATCTCTTCAAAGACTTCAGGTGGCGGAGCCTTCTTGTCAGGATCATTTCGTTTTGCACGAGCGCCTTGTCGTTTTGGTCGTTGTTTAATTATGACTTGCTTAACTTTTTCAGCAGCATCTAAGTAATAAGCGTAATGGGAGTAATGGCGAA
Source organism: Gammaproteobacteria bacterium (assembly GCA_013372875.1). The sequence goes on from JABXIW010000371.1 coordinate 9,345, forward strand.
GTCCTACATCTACAATAAAGTGGAGAAATTCAGCTACTACCTTCAGTCGATGACGATGTAGCTTCACTCCTACTACCTCATCTGGAGCCACAGATGAAGGTAACTGTGTTCGCATAGAAATTACGTTGCTTTCACTCTTTTGTGTATGCTTACGTCGTACAACTTTCGTCTGAAGTTTACAATGGCGAGCTAGAGATTTAGCCTCAAGCGTTGAAAGGAATTCTGGTGGTGAAAATTGACTTGCTGGAGCTGTTTCATCTGCATCCGCAATACCAATAACCTTTTCAAAGAAAGGTTGCTCCTGCATTTCATCCCAAAGTAGGAAATGAACGAGAACATTCGAAATGTTCCTCATTGTCTCTTGAGTTGACCCTCTATAGTGCGTTGTAAGGAACAATGTCGTCCAGAAATCAGGCACACCATTAGCATCCGATAAACAAGAGAAACGCTCTCCGTTTTGAAAAATGAGTTGTTCTCGATGAAGCTCCATACGACCACCATAAATCAAGTTTAATTTATTGTAGAAAGGTAGCAAAATAAAATCAAGTATAAATTTTAAGCAGAAAACAAAAAAGCCCCGTAATAACGGGGCTTTAAGCTAATCACTCAATAATAAATCAAGTTTTTTTATTATTGGGGTGGCTAAAACGGGCTATCGTCGGCGTTATGACCCAGAAAAGTATCTGATCATTTCTTTTGAACAGCGAGGATGTGGTCGCAGCTTACCTTTGATCACTGACTCTCTTGATCGTATCCAAGAGTTTAATACTTCTAATTTCATCGCAGATATTGAAAAGTTAAGGCAGCATTTAGATATTTCTTCTTGGCTTGTGACTGGTATTTCTTGGGGTACGACGCTGGCTCTTGCATACGCACAAGCTCATCCATCACGAGTCCAAGCGCTTGTCTTAGCAGCCATTAACTTGGCTACATCCGCTGAGGTGAAGTGGATTACCGAGGATATGAAGGTAATTTTCCCTGAAGAGTGGGAGGCGTTTCAGCAATCGGCTCAAGCTCTGCCTGATGAATCGCTCATTGATGCTTATTACCGTGCGATTCTAAGTCAAGATGCAGAAGTTAGATTTAGTGCATATAAAGCTTGGAGTCGATGGGAGTCTGCACACGTCTCTATCGACCCAATGGCTATGCCAAATCCTTCATTTGAAGATGAACAATTCAGGGCTGTTTTCTGTACGCAGGTCATTCACTTTTGGAAGCATGCTGCATTCCTAAGTGAAACACATATTTTGGACAATATGTCGAAGCTACAGGGTATTCCAGGGGTACTGATTCATGGCCGGTTAGATGTCAGTTCTCCAGTGAAAACTGCATGGGATTTGAATAAGGCTTGGGATGCAGGAAGGTTGATAGTCATCGAAGATGAGGGGCACGGCGGTCCTAAAATCATTGGAGCCTTTGTCGATGCGGTTAAAGAGTTAACGCCAAGGTTTGAATAAGACTACCCACAAATACTGACCAGTCTCTCCCCTTTGAGCTCGTTGTGTTGAGAGCTTCGGAGTTTGATACAAGGGGAGGTTAGGTGGGGTTGGTGGTTTGATGCTGAATGCTAGGTAAGGTGCTTG
>JABXIW010000439.1 GCA_013372875.1 Gammaproteobacteria bacterium
CGCTGAATGCGGCGATTGAAGCGGCGCGTGCAGGTGAACAAGGTCGCGGCTTTGCCGTTGTTGCAGACGAGGTTCGCGTGCTATCACAACGCACACACACCTCAACCGAAGAGATTCGCTCGACGATCGAGACTTTGCAGCAAACCACACAACGCGCTGTAACCATCATGGATAAAAGCTCTCAGCTCGCGCAAGGTTCAGTGGAAGATGCAGATCGCGCAGCACTGGCTCTGGATGAAATCAACGCGGCCGTTGCACTGATCAGCGATATGGCAACGCAAATCGCGACCGCAGCCGAAGAGCAAACGCACGTAACCAATGAAATCACGCAAAACGTCACGTCCATTAAAGATGTGACCGATCATTTGGTGGTTGGTGCCGAAGAATCGATGAATCAATCTGCTGAGCTGAAATCGCAAGCCGAGGATCTCAACTCGAAAGTGGCAACGTTTAAACTGGCTTAAACGCCACGTTAGGAACGCTCTTAAAAACAACAAACCCCGCTAGCAACTTTGTTACTAGCGGGGTTTGTTTTTATGGCTCAGCGTTTTAACTGCAGATAGCTTTCGAAAGACGTAAGACCTACACCGCCACACACATCGGCGTACCTGAGATTGGGTCGTTAAATACTCTCGCTTGTAAATCAAACACCGATGCCAACATGCCCTCTGTTAGTACCTCTTGCGGCGTTCCCTGAGTGACTAACTGACCTTTTTCCAACACCACCAAATGATCACAGTAACGGCAAGCTTGGTTTAGATCGTGCAGCACTACCACTACAGTTTTGCCTTTGTCGTTCATCTGCCTCATAAGTTTCATCAGCTCAACTTGGTGAGAGAGATCCAAGTAAGTGGTTGGTTCATCAAGCATCACTACGTCAGTATCTTGCGCCATTACCATCGCAATCCACGCCCTTTGTCTTTGACCACCAGACAACGATTCAACTGGCTTGTCAGCAAACTCTATCACGCCAGTATCTTGCATTGCTTGCTCGACTAAGGCTTTGTCTTGTTGACTTAACCTGCCCCAATGAGAGAGGTAAGGCGAGCGGCCATATTCGACCAGTTTTCTGACGGTAATACCTTCAGGGCTGACAAGAATTTGCGGCAGCAAAGACAACGAACGCGCCAAGCGTTTATCGCCGTAGTTGCTTAGTGGTTTTTCGTCATACAACACTTGGCCGGAAGCTGGCTTGTTAATGCGTACCAAGGTTTTTAATAATGTCGATTTACCGCAACCATTTGGGCCAACTAGTGCGGTAATTTTACCTTGAGGAATCGACAAAGAGAGATCTGGAATGATGGTCTGTTTGCCGTACGCGACGGATAAGTTCTGCGTTCGTAACATGCTTACCAACCTCTATAACGATACAAAAGAAAAATGAAATATGGTGCGCCAATAACAGATGTCAGCACTCCCGCTGGTAGCTCAATTGGTGGCTGTAAACCTCTCGCTAAACCATCGGCGCAAATCACCAACAAAGCGCCAAGGGTTGCAGCGGCTGGAATCAACAACTTGTGGTTGTGGCCAAACAGCAAACGCGCAAGATGCGGCGCAAGCAGGCCAACAAAGCTGATCGTGCCTGCCACAGACACGCTGATGCTCGCCAATAGCACGGCAGCAATCAACGCAAGAATTTGGATCTGTCTTGGTTTCGTGCCAAGTGTAGTAGCGCTTTCTTCTCCCAGTCCCATCACATCTAGCCGCCAAGCCAGCCAAAACGCCAATGGTAGTAGCAGCAATAAAGCACTCCAAATAAACGGCACTTGTTGCCAGTTTCGTCCCCACAAACTGCCGGTTAGCCAGACCATCGCTGTGTTGATTTCAATAGGGTGCACAATCAGAAGAAAGTCGATACCGCTGGCTAAAAATGCGCTGACAGCAACGCCAATCAGCGCCAAACGCGCAGGTGTTGGCTTCGACCAATAAGCCAGCACAGCAATAAAGCCTGCAGCAAGCAAACCTCCCGCCATGGCGACCATCGGCAACATTGCCACCGACGCATTCGGATACAACACCAAGCAAACGGTAGCCGCCAGCCCTGCCCCTGCGCTTATCCCCATTAAATCTGGGGAGGCAAGTGGATTACGGATGACACCTTGCACTAAAACGCCTGACAGCCCTAACCCAGCGCCCACGCCAATGGCGAGCAACATTCTCGGCAGTCGATATTGGTGAATCACAAAGTCCGAATCAGAGAAAGAAAACAACAATGCAAAAACCTGTTGAGCCGACAGATTCGCCGCGCCAACAAACAGCGTGAGAGACGACGCAATCAGCAAAAGCCCAAGCAGTGCCATCAGTTTGGTTTGATTCATCATGATGATTTCCTCATTGCAATCGCGATAAAGCAAGGAGTGCCCAACAGTGCGGTAATCACGCCCACCGGCGTTTCGGCCGGAAAAGCAATCGCGCGTGACAAAGCATCTGACCACGTCACCAATGCCGCGCCACACAAAGCGGAAACCGGAATGAGAATGTGATAGTTGTGACCAACAATCGGGCGTACCAAGTGCGGCACTAACAACCCGACAAAGCCAATTGGCCCAGCAATCGCCACGCTAGTACCCGCCAACAGCACAACCGCTAAACCACTGATTAATCGCGTAAGACGAATGTTACCACCCAACCCGACAGCAACTTCGTCCCCCAACGCGAGTAAATTTAAGTTTCGCGCTAATCCCATGGCGAGCACCAAACCTAAAGTCGCAAAAGGCCACAGTTGCTGCCACTGCTGAGAATCTACCGCAGAGAGTGAACCCGTTAACCAATGCAACACGCTGTAAGCCATGTCATCCGCCAAAATTACCGACGCACGAGTTAACCCTATCAGCAGCGCACTGATGGCAATGCCTGCCAGCACCAAACGCAATGGGTGAGAACGCGCGGAAAAAAAACCACCCGACAACATGACCGCACCACCACTTAGTAGCGCACCGAATACTGCGTTGATGATGGGGTTCAATTGACTAAAGAATGGTACGCCGATGGACGCCAAGGCCATAAAACAAGCCGCACCAGCATTAATGCCGAGAATGGATGGCGACGCCAAAGGGTTACGAGTTAACCCTTGCATCAGCACACCGGATACCGCAAGCGAAGCACCAATCAATAACCCCGCATAGGCGCGAGGAGCGCGCAACGTCGCAAGAATTTGATGCCGCATATTGCCCTCATCAAATGCAAACCAATAGCTTGTCAGATCATTAACACTCAAGGAAAAGTTAGACCAGCCAATCATTGAGGCGGTATAGCCTGACAGCGTACACAACACCATAGCACAGACAAACAAGCTCGCTTTCCAATGCGGTTTTCTAACCGAAGTCGGGCTTTCTGAGATTATCGACGCACTCATGAGCGCCCCAATAACGCTTCAAGGTTGCGGGCAATTTCTTCCGCCGCCAACATGCCACGATTTAATGACCACAGCTCCGGAGAGACTTCGACCAGTTGTCGCTTTTTCGCCGCAGTTAACAGCTTAAATAATGGATTTTTGCGCCATTCATCCACGATATTTGGTTGAGAGTAAAGTCCAACTAGTAACCAATCAGGGTTGGTTTTTAGTAAAAGTTCGAAGCTGGTTGGGATATAAGCATTTTGCTCAGACGGAGCCAGAGGGCTTTGGATGCCTAGTGTACTCAAAACGCCACCAGCGTAAGAAACCGGACTATGCAGCCACATCCCTTTGTCGGAAACCACACCAAACTGAATGGTTTCTTGTGTCGCAAAATGCTGTTTGAACTCTGCCATGGTCTGTTTGTGCTGCTCGATTCGTTGCGTCATTTGCGCTTGCTTGCCAATCGCAACCCCGATTTTCTGTGCAGATTCGAGGTTTTCTTGATATGTCTCACCACGGCTTTTTAGCAGCAAAGTTGGCGCAATTCGCTGCAAATCTTGATAAATCGCGCGATGACGTTCGGCATCGGCAATGATCAAATCAGGCTTGAGCACCGCAATCGCCTCTAAACTCGGTTGTGAGCGCATGCCGACCGATTGCCAAGGTTCGATCTTGTCACGAACAGCAGGGATGACTCGTGTGGCATCGTTGTCATCGGCAACGCCTACCGGTGAGACATCGACGGCCGCCAGAGCGTCCACAAACGAAAACTCCAAAACCACAATACGTTGAGGTATCGCTTCTAGCTCAAAAGTGCCTTGCTCATCTTGCACGCTGCGCGCCTGAGAAAATGCGCTAAATGACATCAAAGCTGAGCTCAACAGCATCAGCAAAACGGTTGAAAAGTGTTTGATCGTAAATTGTTTTTTATTTTTCATCTTGCTTTTTTCCAGTGCTAAGAGTTTTCCAGTACCTAAGATCGGCAAAGTCGCCAAGGTAAATTGGCGACTTTTCTTTTCAAACTCGGTGAACGAAACGCTTAAAACTGATAGTTCAGATCCAGTGTGTAAGAGCGTCCCGGAGCTGGGTATCGACCAACTGGGCTGGTATCAATCCCACGGAAGTAATACTCCTCGTCAAACAAGTTGTTCACCGCAACATTCATGCGTAACTTGCCTTTGTCGTCTTTGTATAAATCCGTACCTAAGTTGAAGTTCCACACCATGTAAGACGGCACTTTGCCCGTTGCACCTGTTGCGTCTTCGGCACTGGTGTTGGCGTTATCGGTATACGAATCACTGAAGTAGAAGCCCGATAGCGTGGTGTCCATGCCGTAAAACGCGTAGGTCGCATCCCAACCAAGTTGATGTTTAGAGGTGTAAGGCAGCTGGTTACCTTTATTCGCACCTTCTTCTTCAAGCGTGGCATCGAGGTAGTTGTAACTTGCGCCCAAGCTCAGAGCAGGTAGAACTTCAGGCACGTAACGAGCAGAAAGTTCTAAACCTTGGTGAAGTGTTTTTCCGATGTTATCGAAGGTCTGCGTTGAGCTTTGCCATTGCAGTTGGTCTTCAAAATCGATGCGATAAAGTGCAGCGTTAAAACTGGTCGCATCTTGGGTGTAACGCGCGCCAACTTCGTAGTTCCAAGCCAGCTCGCTGCCTTCTTCACCCAAGCCTCGGATATAGGCAATTTGTGGCGCACGAAGTGATTTTTGCGCGTTCGCATACGTTACCCACTGATCGGTCACGTTGTATGCCACCGTCAAACCCGGTAGCCATTCGGTCACCTTGTTGTCTGCCGTTTGCTTTTTACCGCGATCGGTAAACGTCATGCGAACCGATTCAACACGTAGCCCTGGCGTTACCTTCAACGTATCATTGAACAAGCCAATCTCGTTACTGACATACCCAGCAAACGCATCTGTATCTAAATGCCAATCACGCGGCACTTTGGTTGCGCCACCAGCGATTGGGGTCTGAGTGAGTTTGTAATCAATGTCTTCGTTGACGTAACGAGTGCCCACAATCCAGTTTTGAGTAACGGATTTGCCTTCACCAAAGTACATCGCCATTTTCGGCTCTATGCCGTACACGGTAAATTCTCGTGGAGAGGTACGAACGTCCGTCGCTGGCAGAGCCGGATCCGCCCAATGGCCACCCGCGCTGTTAAAGCCCCACTTGAAAAGACGCTCTGATTTGTGACCAAACGTTAGCACTTCTAGCTCGGCACTGTCGGCAAATTGCAAATCGTGGATGTACTTAACACTCCAGCGCGTCGACTTACCTTCATAATCATCGTAAGGACGTTTCGATTGATGACGATCTTGCTCGTAATCTTGTGGCGAAAGTGCGCCCGGCATTTGCGTTTCAGCATCGTAACGTTGCAGGAATGCTTGAATCTCTTGAGTATCACTCAGTAGCCACTGTGCTTTAGCTTGAAAGTTCTTCACGTCCGTATCGGAATGTTCACGGAAGCTTTCGCCTTTTAGAAAGTTACCTTCCAACTGCAGCGCGAATGTGTCGCTTAACCAGCCACCCGTGCGTAGGTAAAAATCATTCAGCGGCGCATCACCACCGTCAAACACGGTAAGGCGGTTGCTGATTTCAGTTTGCCAAGTGTGTGGAATCGGTTTAGTCACTAGGTTGATCACACCACCGACGTTGTTTGGGCCGTACTGCACTGCGGCACCACCGCGTACAATGTCAATACGATCAAGCATCGACAGCGTTGCTGGGAAGATAGACTGACCAGTATGACCGTATGGCGCGAGCGTTAGCGGCACACCATCCATCAAGAACTGCGCATGACCACTTCGACTTGCTTTCAAACCACGTACGGAAATGTTAGGCAATACGCCCGTTCCGCTTTCATCCTGAACTTTAATACCTGGAACGCGCTGTAGCGCATTATCAATCGAACCCGCTGCGGTTTTCTCGATTTGATCACGGGTAATGACGGTACGAGCACCTGGGTACTCTTTGACGTCTTCAATGTCAGAGTTGCCAATCACGCTGCCAGTGACAACCACCGTTTCCATCACGGTGGTTTCGTTTTTTTCAGCAGGAGCGGCAACTGCGCTCATGGAGGTGGCAGAAGCGATAGCAATCGCGAGCACACTGTAAGTGGTAGACAAACCAGCACGTACACGCACTTTACCGTCCAAATTCTGGTAAGACATTAAGGTCTCCTTTGCGAGAAATTGAGCCTCGGGCAAAACATTTCCCGTAGGCTCTCGGGGCTAAAACATCCTCAATAAGAGGCAAAAAATCGGCTAACGTGCGCCAACTACGCACAACAAGCCTAGAACTGGTATCCGTAGCTAAGCATGAACTCGGCTGGTGCGCCGTAGCCAATCTGGTTTAGGCCAGACGTGCCGTTTGTTGCGCCAAGAATGTATTTCTCATCCAAAATGTTGTAAGCGTTCGCTTGGATCTTGTGACGACCAGTGGTGTACGCCGCCATCAAATCCACCGTGGTGTAATCGCCAAGTGCGACGGCTTCGTCGTTACCTGCATAACGGTCGCCCACGTATTTCACGCCGCCACCCAAACGCCAGTTGTCATCCAATTGGTAAGTGCTCCAAAGGGAGAACAAGTGGTCTGACACATCATTCGGCTTTTTACCTGTGGCTTTGTCTTCTGCGTCCAAGTAGCTGTAACCAACAGAGATATCCCACTGTTTGGTGATTTGGCCGCGAGCTTCTAGCTCAATGCCTTGGTGACGTACTTCAATTTTGTCGATGACATCGCCGTCTACGTTGGTTTGTGGCTGCTCTTGGTCGATCTGGAACAGTGCCGCATTCAACATTAATGCGTTATCCAGCAGGTACGCTTTCGCCCCCACTTCTTTTAGGTCTGTATGGAAGAATTCCGCCAACTTTGGATTGATGTAGATGCCTGCGTACGGCAACTGCCAAGAGCGCGCTAAACTGGCGTAAACGGAGGTGTCGTAATTGATGCGGTATACCAAACCAGCGCGATAGCTGACTTTGTCATCGTCCAATTTTTCCTTACCTGAACCCGCTTTTTGTTGTTCGAGTTCCATCGAGTCGTAGCGCACATTACCGATCACAGAAAGGTCGCCCCACGTGTACACATCTTGCACGTACACACCCGTGGTTGTGGTGGTATTGTCACGGAATGGTTTGAAGCCCGGATCGGGTGTTGGGCCCACAACTGGGTTGTAGATATTTTGCGGGGGAAGCGTTTTATCACTTGCCAACGTCAGGTCGATATCAATTTGGTTGAAATCCGCACCCAACATCAATTGATTGTCGTTGGTTTCCCAAATCAGCTCAGATTGCAAAGTGGTTGTAGTACGAGGATCGTAACCAAAATTGTTCACGGTTTGAGACACTTCATTGCCCGTCACTTTGCCCTGACGCGTGCCTTTTTGCTCAAGTTCGATATGGTTGAACGCCGCTCGGTTGTTCCATACCCATTGATCGTTCAAACGCCATTCGTAGTCCACTGCAACGCGAAGACTGTCCGACTCCTGATAATCGTTCGTGCCACCAAAGTAAGTACTCACTGGCAAATCAACTGGCTTGCCATTTTTTGATGGCACACCACGATATGGCACTAATTCTTGATGGGCGTATTCCACGTCAATATCAATGGTGTGACCGTCCGCTGGCAACACGCGAATGGTCGGCGCGATGAAGAAATCGTTCGAATCAACATGATCGACGTAAGAATCGGCCTGACGGTATTCCAAGTTAATACGTCCGTTGACCTTGTCAGAAAATGCCATTGAGCTGTCGACTTGACCAACATACTGGCTGTTGCTGCCCACACTACCTTTTACGTGGGTGAAGTTATCGCCGTTAGCGCGCTTCGTCACCAAGTTGATGATGCCACCTGCCGAGCCACGGCCATACAGCGCGCCTGCCGGGCCTTTCACAATTTCAACGCGCTCAACGTTCGCCAAACTGCGGTAAGACTGCAACGTACCGTCGTCTCGCATGCCGTCACGGTACATATCATTGAGTGAATCAAAACCACGGATCATGAACTGATCGCGGCTGCCTTCACCCAAGGTGTTATTGACCCCAGCCACCCCATCTAACGCATCCACTAAGCGCACCGCGCCGCGATCTTGCATTTCTGTTTTGGTCACCACCGAGACCGCTTGCGGCACATCAAGCCACTCGACGTCCGTTTTGGTGCCCGATTGAGGCATATGTTCAGCGTAACCTTCGTACTGGTGTCCGTAGACTTGAATGGTTTCGGTTGCCGATGGGGTTGAGTTTGTCTCTTCTGAAGCCACTGCGCTTGGTACCACTAGTGAAGAACCAATCGCGACCGCCAAAGGGGTCAGGGTCAATAATTTATTCATTCCATAATTCCGTTTAGTTGTTATAAAGCCAACGGATAGAAATAAGAACAAATATTATTTACATTTGCAATATTAATTTTATGCTCTATATTTATTTACCCTAAAAACACAAGCAACAACAAAAAATCAAACACAATAACAATAAAGACCAAACCTTCTGCCCCGTAGCCTCGCGAGAGGCACACTGGAAGCCGACTGTGAGCAGACAGTATCAACGTTAGGAAATGTTAGAAAATTAGGAAAGCTCATGAAATCTACGATGATTATCGTAAGTCATGTCGTTAATGATGCAGTCACTCACGGCTTCGTGCCTGCAGCTAAAGCGATGGACCTCCACGTCGTTCTTATCACCGATCACAAGCTCAGCCATTTAGAACTGGCAAGTCGTGATAGTCACTTTAATCCGGATACCATTCTAGAGTGCGATGTCTTCAATCCCTTGGAGATCATCGAAACCATCACTGAGAATGAGTTAAAACCCGACGCTATTTTCAGCAATAGTGATCACTTACAAACTTCCACCGCCATCTGCGCACAATTTTTTGGTCTACCGGCCAAAGATTGGTCTGTCACGTTAAAGGCCAAAAACAAACACTTAACTCGACAAGTGTTGAATGAAAAAGCCCTACCCAACACACAAAGCTGTTTGCTGCACCGCCATTCGAATGTGGCATTAGGCATGGCCTTCCCTGTCGTAGCAAAACCCAAAGAAGGCGTGGCGAGTTTGGATGTGCAGCGCTGTGACTCCCAAAGCGAGCTCGACGCATACTGCGATGCGTTTTGGCAAAAACACCCAAACGCCGCCATTCTGGTGGAGCAATTCCTTCAAGGGCCTTTGGTTACGCTCGAAACTCTGGGAGATGGTGAGCGCCTTATCGCCGTGGGCGGTTTTGATGTGTCGCTCTCTGAACCGCCTTACTTTATCGAAACAGCCGCAGACTGGAACGGACCAAACGGCATTGCTCACCGAGAAGCTTGTTTGGCTCAACTGAAAGCGTTCGGCGTTGGTTTTGGAGTTTGCCACAGCGAATTTATCATCACGGAAAACGGCCCAGTTCTGGTGGAAATTAACTACCGCAGCATTGGGGACGGTCGCGAATTCTTGCTCAACAATCTCGCTCACTTCGGTTGGTTTAGCACAATTTTAGGTCTGCATTTGGGCCGAAGATTGGATGGCGATTACCAAATTCATGGCTCAGCACACGTGCACTATGTGGTTGCGGAGCACAGTGGTGTGATTGATGGAGATTCGACCTCCTTCATCCAACACGATGGCGATGTCATCACCCAGCAACAGGTACTAAAAACCGCGGGAGAACTCTTCCAACAGAGTTATTCAAACAAGGATTATCTCGCCCGAATTTCGATTGTCTCGCCATCGGGGCGATACCTCGACCAAGCACTGCAGAACGCGCTTAACAATTTCAATCTAGCTCCGACTCGCGAGGTGGCAGCATGAATCACAACGCTTTATACCTAACCCAACGATTGATCGATACTTGCCTGCGCGAAGACATGTTTGGCATTTTATCGAATGCCAAGTTCAGTAGCGCCGCACCCAAAGGGGTTATTGTTCCTCAACTCGAGCAAGTCTGGCTAACCTTTGATAATCCGGATTTCACGCTCTATTTACCTGTTGTGCCAACGTATTACATGCAGCATTGGTGTTACGGCCAAACCAATGGCGAAGCGCCGCTAGGTTGGTGGGTGGAGAAAAATGGCCAGGTCGAGCATCAGCAGCATTATCAAGAGTGGATTGCGCTACTAACGACACTGGCGCATGAGAGCTCTCACGAATTATTAGCGGGATATCTTCAAGAACTGGAATGCGCAGAGAAACACAAAGCACTGTGTGACCAAGCGTTTCGTCACCACGCCGACCACATTTCTCAACCAATATCCGAGCTTGGTTCTTGGCATAAAAAGCTACTGCTTGCCGACCAGATCGCTTCTTACCTTGACCACCCTTACTATCCAACTGCGCGGGCGAAGTTTGGTCTGAGCGATGAAGACCTTGCTAAGTACGCGCCCGAGTTCGCACAAAGCTTTGCTCTGCATTGGATTGCGATTGAAAAATCACTGGTGACATTAACCAGCGAACAACCTGATTGCTGGCCGACGATGGAGCAAGTGGGGCTTCCTGCTGATTTTGCACTGAGCCACGTACTGTTCCCTGCGCATCCGCTCACCCTTCGCTCTTTAGAAGCCTTACCCGAAGGCATGATAGAAGCGCCGTTTACGTACCTAGACGTGACGCCAACGCTTTCCGTTCGTACTGTGGTAGTCAACGACGCGCCGCATATTCACATCAAAGTTCCGCTGATCATGCGCTCGCTAGGCACGAAAAATATTCGCTTAATCAAGCCTTCAACACTGTATGACGGCCACTGGTTTGAACGCCTACTCAGCCACCTTGAACAAACGGACGCCGACTTAAACAGTCGCTTGTTCCATTGCAACGAAAAACACGGTGGACACGTCGGCGAGGATAAAACCTTCGCGTACATCGTACGTGAGTACCCACTTACTCATTGCGAAGACAAAGCGTTAGTTCCGGTTGCAGCACTGGCAAGCCCAATGCCTGACGACCGCTTGTTCTTAGAACATTTGGCGGAGCAGTACTATCAACAAGATACGCTGGCGTGGTTCCAAGATTACGTCGACCTTCTTTGCCAAGTGCACCTCACCTTGTGGCTGCGTTATGGCATCGCATTGGAGTCCAACCAGCAAAACGCCATCGTTGCATTTGATCAACAGGGCAAAATGACGCTCGCGATGAAAGACAACGACGCAGCGCGAATTTGGCCAGAGCGCTTCCACTTTGCAACAGAGCATGCTGCCCAAAAACACGGCGCAGGAACAACTCCCGTGGATTGTGATGAACTGCTCGACCAACGCATCAAAGTCGACAATGAATTGGCGCTCGGTCAAATGTTTACCACCATCACATTACAACTGGATATTGCAGCGATTGTAGAAGCCATGGCAGCGAAGGGCATTGCCTCTTCAGCATCGCTTTACGCCATCGTGGCCAAAAGCATTGCAGAGCAACTCAACCGATTGGAAGGCGAAGGGTTAGAAACAAAACTGGCACGCGAGTTACTGCAAGAGGCGCCTGATTTGTATGCCAAGTACTTGTTGAGCTCTGGCAGTTTGCTCTCGAAAGAAGCCTCCGGCGCGAGTGACATCAATAAGTTCTATGGTTTGTCGGCTCCGAACTTCTTGCTGCTTTCTAGCGAAGAAGCGCAGCGCGCCTACTTAACAGCCATCAAAAAAAGCGTACGTTAAACGATGATGACCAAACTCATCTACAGTGTGTTGTTGTGCCACTTTATCGCTGCGTTTGCCGCGTTAGGTATGCCGCTATTTCTACCCGTCGTGTTGCCAACGTTAGGAACAAGCATTGATGCGGACTGGGCAGGTGTGTTGTTTATCCTACCCACGTTTTGTACTGCGTTGGCGGCGCGATTTTGGGGCAACTTTGCCGATCGCTACGGTCGCCGCCGCTCACTCTTGCGTGCGCAACTTGGCCTTGCAGCAGGGTTTGCGCTGTGCGGCTTGGCAGACAACCTCGCCATGTTTGTGTTTGGTCTTATTGTTCAAGGAACCTTTGGCGGCACTATGGCCGCCTCGAACAGCTACTTATCTAGTCAAATTAAAGAAGCCAAAACACTCGGCAAGTCACTCAATAAAACCCAACTATCTGCTCGCTTGGCGCTGATCGTTGCGCCCATTGGGCTAGGCTGGAGCTTGTCAGAGACCAACCCACTCAACGCGTACCTTTGGTTATGCGTTTTGCCTTTAATTGCGATGGGCATCACGCTAACACTGCCAGCGGATAAACCCGCCGAACAAAACCTCGAAAAGCCAAACTTAGAATCTCAGCAAGAACAACCCATTGCACAGAAAAACGCAATGCATGCCATTCGCTGGATCTTCTTTGCTCAGTTCGGGTTTGCGTTTTCTATGGTGGTGACCTTTCCTTATTTCTCGCCGTTTGTGCAGCAATATGGCATCAATAACCACGCATGGATCGGTTTTATGTACGCACTGCCGCATGGCGTCTATCTGTTGCTGGCAGGCAAAATCCACGTGTTGTCAGATGGGCTGAATCGCCATCAACCGCTGCGCACGTTGTGGCTTGGGTTTGCATTGCTTGCCGTGAGCTCTGCCTTGCATTTAATTGCGTCCGAAACCGCACTCATTGCTGCGAGAATTATCTTCGGCATCGCGATGGTGTGTTGTTATCACGGATTGCATCAGCATCTTGCGAGCAATCTGGATCGCAAACTCAGTGGCAAAGTATTTTCTCGCTTTGATGCCATGTCCAAATGGGGTGGCGTGGCGGCGGGATTTTGCGCTTCTTTCATTTCTAGTTTGGGGCTACTTGAGGTTCCTTTCCTACTTTCTGCGATAGTCAGCGTAATCACCTTGATCGCGCTGGTTCTCCATTCAAAATTTGGAAATCAACATGTTACAAACTCAATCCTCTCAGACTAGCGAGTTGCACGCGCATGATGTGCAGCTCAATCGTGAGAAAGCCCAACTCAACACGATAATGGGTGTTCTTAATTGTTACTTACGTGAATTTGCGCTACCGAATCAACAAGTGGAATGGCACTACCAATCGACATCGCTACCCCAAACGTTAAAACGCAACTATTCCGCCAAGCAACGGGTAGCCGTTCATCTTTCTCAACAAAATGGCGTGCTGGTTTTGCCGATTCACTATGCGAGTAAACTGGGCAAAATCAAATTGGCAGAACTGCCTTGGGCGAAAATGCCGGGTTCTGGTTGGGCGAAATTGGATGCCACGCAAACTCTTACGCTTTTGCTTAACTATCTCAAGCAGGTATTGGCGATCCCGTTTAACCATGAGCTGATCGAACAACTGGAAAATAGCGTGCTGGTTACCGAGCAGTTTCTCAACGTCGCGCCCAAATCGCATCACAACGAATTTATCGCTTCGGAACAGTCTCTGATTTGGGGTCATACTTTCCATCCGACCCCAAAAAGTCGTTCGGGCGTCACCATGGATGATCTCTTGGCGTTTTCTCCAGAAGTCGGCGCGCAAGTCCCGTTGTACTGGTTTGAAGTGGATACGTCCTTACTTGATGTGCTGAGTTCCGACGGAGAAGCTAACCCTGCGCAGCGCATGCTACAACAGCTCGCGCCACAACACACCACCAGCAATGGGAAGACCCTCTACCCTTGCCATCCTTGGGAAAGCTACACCATTTTGAGCAACCCAAGCGTTAAGTGTGCCATTGAACAAGGCAAGATCACGCCACTGGGTTTAGGTGGTGAAAAGATGCAGCCGACCTCTTCAGTTCGTACCCTCTACCACCCAGACATGGACTGGTTTGCGAAATTCTCCATCAACGTACGATTAACCAATTGCGTGCGCAAAAACGCGTGGTACGAACTCGACAGCGCCGTGCAGCTCACGTCGATTCTCAAACCGATTCGAGAAAACGAACAGCTGCACAACCCTGTATTTAAAGTGATGACAGAGCCTTACGCCACCACGTTAAATCTTGAAAGTGTCGCTGAGCGTAATTGGGACGACAACACCAAAGCGCGCGAATCGTTTGGGATTTTATACCGCGAAAATTTCTCGCTGAGCGAAGTCGACATCTTAAAACCAACCCTCGCTGGCGCTCTGTTTGCTTACGACAAAAACGGCAACAGTTGCATTGCTCAACGCCTTAAAAACAAAGCGCGTACTACGCAAAATCGCTATTCCGACATCGCGACACTGTGGTTTGAACGCTATTTGCATTGCCTAATTCCGGGTGTGTTTAACTACTACTTCAAACACGGGGTGGCGTTTGAGCCGCATTTGCAAAACACCTTGATTGGCTTTGAGCAAGAGATGCCGTGTTGTGTTTGGATTCGTGATTTGGAAGGCACTAAATTACTGCCGGAGTTCTGGCCAGCAGAAACATTAACTGACTTGTCTGAACGCGCGCGACAATCGGTTTACTACAGTCGCGAACAAGGCTGGAATCGGATCGGATACTGCACCTTTACCAACAACATTAGCGAAGCGATTTTCTTCATCGCAGAAGGTGACGAGCCACTAGAGCAAACGCTGTGGAATGCCGTGCACAGTGCCATTGTGCGTTGGCAGTCAGTGAATGGAAAACAGCCGGAACTAGAGGCATTGCTGAATGGCGGCCATTTCCCGAGCAAAAACAATTTCACCACGCGTTTGATGCAAAAAGCCGATAAGGAGTCGGGCTATACCCAAGTCGCCGCGCCTTGGCAGCAACACGAAAAAGGAGCGCAACATGTCTAATTCACTCTCTCTACCGACACGCGTTAGCCAGCAAATTCACGCGCTCGCACAGCAGCAAGCTCACCCCTTGTGCGCGTACTTGTATGACCTCAACGCCTTAGAAGAACACATCAAACAACTGCGTCACGTTTTGCCGAAAAATGTCGAGCTATTTTACGCAGCCAAAGCCAATCCATCGGGTCCGATTCTCAAAACGCTCGCGCCGTATGTCGATGGTTTTGAAGCGGCATCTGGCGGGGAGTTGGCACACCTCCACCAGCAACAACTCGATAAGCCATTGATCTTCGGCGGCCCAGGGAAAATGCCAAGTGAATTGCAACAAGCGATTGAGCTTGATGTTGATGCAATTCATGTCGAAAGCCTCACCGAGCTGCAACGCATTGGAGCACTAACCGAGCGCCTCAACCGCCCTGCTTCGATCTTTTTGCGTATGAACATTGATATTGGCGACATCACGCTCAGCAAGTTGGCGATGGGCGGCAAGCCGACTCCTTTTGGTTTGGACGAGTCCGAACTGAGTAATGCTTTGATGTTGCTGCGCGATTTCCCGCAAGTGTCACTCAAAGGCTTCCATTTTCACTTGATGTCGCATCAGCTCGATGTTGAACGTCACTTAGCGTTAATGCAGCGCTATTTCCAAGTCGTGAAGGCGTGGCAACAAGAGTTTGAACTCGGTGAGCTGATGATCAACTTGGGCGGCGGCATGGGCATCAACTACCAAAACCCTGAGCAACACTTTCCGTGGATGGAGTTTTGCGACAAGTTGGAATTCCTCATCGCCAAAGAGCAAGTGCAAGACTGGACACTGCGTTTTGAATGCGGACGTTTCATCACGGCAGCATGTGGTTATTACGTGATGGAAGTGCTGGATATTAAGCAAAATCTTGGCGAAAACTTTGTCATCGCACGCGGGGGGACTCACCATTTCCGCACGCCAGCAGCGCAGAGCCATGATCATCCATTCGTCATCCTGAAAAGCG
>JABXIW010000012.1 GCA_013372875.1 Gammaproteobacteria bacterium
AAGGTTTATACCTTTGGCCCTACTTTCCGCGCTGAAAACTCAAATACCAGCCGTCATTTAGCGGAATTCTGGATGGTTGAGCCTGAGATTGCTTTTGCCGATTTAGCGCAAGATGCTGACCTTGCCGAAGCCATGATGAAATACATATTCAAAGCGGTATTAGACGAATGCGCTGACGATATGGCCTTCTTCCAACAACGCGTCGATAAAGACTGTATTAATCGTTTAGAAAATGTGATTAACAACAATTTCGAGCGTATGACTTATACCGATGTCATTAAAACCCTTGAAAAATCGAATAAAAAGTTCGAATTCGATGTTAAATGGGGTATCGATTTGCAGTCTGAGCATGAGCGTTATATCGCTGAGGAGTACGTTGGCCGCCCTACTGTGGTCACTGACTATCCAAAAGATATCAAAGCCTTTTATATGCGCATGAATGACGATGGCAAAACCGTTGCCGCTATGGACGTTTTAGCGCCAGGTATTGGCGAAATCATTGGTGGCTCGCAACGTGAAGAACGCTTAGATGTTTTAGATGCACGTATTGATGAAATGGGATTACCGAAAGAGCATTACTGGTGGTATCGCGATTTGCGCCGCTATGGCACAGTGCCTCACGCTGGCTTTGGTCTTGGTTTTGACCGCTGCGTATCTTATGTAACTGGCGTACAAAATATTCGCGACGTGATCCCATTCCCTCGCGTTCCGAATAACGTGAAGTTCTAAATTGGTGTTTTATAGATAAGAGTCGCATTAGCGGCTCTTTTTTTATATGCTTAAAAAAAATCAAATATAAATCTTTATGAGCAAAAGCAACCACACCAGCGAAATCACAGAGTTTTTTAAAGAGCTTGATGAAAAGATCAAACCTAACTCGGAATCACGCCAAGCTGAAAAACAAAAATACGCTGAAATTATTGAAAAGCGTGATAATCCTGAATACGTGCAAAAAAAATCAAAGCTTTGGGAAGGCTTTTAGTTGAAAACACACGCGATATTTATCTATAAAGCTTTATATTTAATAATATTTGCCTTGATTTTTTTACCTCTAACTTTTTTATGGGGTTATAGCCTTTTAGTCTTAGCGCCAACATTACAGCAAATAATATCAGGTAATTTCGACTATGGAGATGTTATCTTATTACTATTACCACCTATCAGTGGCTTTACAATTTTTTGTGCTTACTACGCTTCTTTCAAACTAGCAATAAATCAAAATCCTACTTTTAATATCTCAAAAACCTACCATTTTGGTATTTTTGTGGGCTGCCTAATCAGTTTATACTTTTCTTATATTATCGGCTGGTTATTTGTTTTGCCGCTTTTAGTGATAGTTTTACTTTATGCAGGTATTTATATGCAAAATAACTATTCGTGGAGATTATCGATTTAACCCTTCTCCAAAAACTCCTTAGGCACTTTTACCGCAATAAGCTTTGCTTCATTACAAATCTCACCTTTAGATTCTAATGTACATTCCAGAGTTACTTTACTGGGTTTTGCCGCTACCACTTTTGCTCGCAAGATCACTGGCGAATCAATTGACACTGGTCTATTAAACCTGACTTCCAAAGTACCTGTAGCGAACCATAAGAAATCACCATTTTCTGTATCACCTATTGGACGTCCATCCATCTCATAGGCTTTAGCAAAAGCAGTGCAGACACAGTGGCAATCAATAATAGTCGAAATGATACCTCCATTTAGAACGTGCTGTGGGCCCGCATTATGGTGAGCTTGCGGCATAAATTCGCAAACAGCCTCTTCCCCTTCTTTCTCCTTAACCCAATAGCTTTTAATACCAAGACCGTTATCATTTAGGGTTCCGCAACCAAAGCAATGGTTGTTCGGCATTTGTTCTTGAAAAGAAACTGATTGATGATTCATAAGTAGCTGAAAAATATTGATTTTTACTTATGTTACTGCAAACCAGCCACAAGTTGAAGAAATATAAGACTTGGCAAACTTTCTGTGCTTGCCGCGGTTCACTTGCAAAAGCAAAATACTAAGCGTAGATTGGTAAATCTCTCAATAAGGATATGAGGAATTTCTATGAATGCTCCTGCTTCCAACGAAGATAAATTCAATGAGCTATTTGGTAAAGTGCTTGGCGATGTGGCTGGCGCTATTGGGCTCTTGATGGCCTATATAGGCGATCAATCAGGCGTTTACCAAGCGCTGGAAAAACATGGCCCCTGTAGTGCCGATGATTTAGCCGAAAAAACAGGCTTAAACTCTCGCTACTTGCTCGAATGGCTCTCTTCAAACACCGCCTTGGGCTATGTCAGTTATGATAGCAACAGCCAAAGTTTCAGCTTAACCCCTGAACAAGCCGCTATTTTTGCCCACGAAGGCGCGCCCACTTGCATGCAAGGCTTCTTCCAAGCGGTAGTTGGCCAGTATGAAACTAATGAAACTGCGGTCGATGTCTTTAAAACTGGGCGTGGTCGTCCTTGGGGTGAGCACAGCAACTGCTGCTTCTGTGGCACTGATCGGTTCTTCCGCCCGGGCTATGTCATGAATCTAGTGGAAAATTGGCTTCCTGCGCTCAATGGTGTTGAAGATAAGCTCAAAGCTGGCGCAACCGTTGCCGATATTGGCTGTGGTTATGGCTCATCAACCATATTAATGGCTGAAACCTACCCTAATTCACAATTTGTTGGCTATGACTTCCATGAACCCTCAATCAAAGCCGCACAAGCCAAAGCCGATGCCGCAGGCTTAAAAAATGTCAGCTTTAAAGTCAGCGCGGCTAAAGACATTCCTGCAGACAGTTTTGACCTAGCTTGTATTTTCGATGCGCTACACGATATGGGCGATCCAGTTGGCGCAGCAGCTAAAATCAAAGAGTCCTTAAAACCAGATGGTACATTTATGTTAGTTGAGCCAATGGCACAGGATAAGCTCGAAGATAACCTAAATCCACTATCAGGGATCTTCTATGGCTTCTCAACAGTCGTATGCGTGCCAACGTCAAAAGCACAGGAAGTTGGCTTAGGACTTGGCGCTCAAGCAGGTGAAAAGCGCTTAACCGATGTGCTCAATCAAGCTGGCTTTAGTCAAGTAAGACGGGCCACAGAAACGCCAACTAATATGGTACTAGAAGCTATGAAATAACAGTTTGTTACAACACTTACAGCCTTTAGGATGGCACTTGAAAGTACTGTGATTATAATGCAGCTAAAAACTCAATAATGGTTAAAATGAAACACACAAAAATTATAGCTGCATTTTTAATTGCTTCCCTTACTTTTCTTGGCTGTGCTTCAGTAGAAGTAGAAAAAAAAGGAGAAAATCAATATGTCTTGAAAGCCTGGGGAAGTAAGAATAAAACTAAAGAGCAGCTAAAATCAAAAGTTCTGATAAAGGCTAAAGAGTTGTGTAATCCATATAAATATGAACTTATAGGTAGCGGTATCTATGATCAAAAGATAGCAGGTATGAATCAAAGCATTGGAGGTTTTGATACCTACGATCCTCAAAATATAACACGCATATTTACTCAACATATCAGATGCATTACAACAGAATAATCATTGCTGCTCTTTTAGTTATAACTGGCATTATCCATTTAATGCCTACGATTGGAATACTAGGCTCAGAAAAATTAACCTCGCTCTATGGCCTTAATTTTGATGAGCCTAATTTGGCGATTTTAATGCGTCATCGGGCTGTGTTATTTGGGCTGCTTGGCGCATTCTTAGTGCTTGCTGCCTTCAAACCAAAGCTACAACTAATTGCTATTACTGCTGGTTATATTAGTGTCGTCTCTTTTTTGATTTTAGCTTGGCTAAGCCCTTCCTATAACTTATCCATTAAAAAAATAGTTATCGCAGATATCATTGCGCTAGTTTGCTTAGTCGGCACCACTATTTTATATTTGTTGAACAATAAAAAATAATACAACCGACAGATATACTTTAATCTCATGAACTATTTAGCCCATATATACCTTTCAAAGGATCATATTGATTATCAATTAGGTAATCTTCTAGCTGATCTATTAAAAGGTAAGGCTTGGCCCGAATGCTCAGCGCTATTTCTAGAAGGCATGAAAATGCATAAGGAAATAGATAAATTCACCGATAAGCACCCGCTATTCAAGCAAAGCAAAGCTCGATTAGGTCGTCGTGGTTATTTAAGAGGCGTTGTGATTGATGTGATTTATGACTATATGCTTTGTAAAAGCTGGAGTGACTTCAGCTCAGTTGCACTAGATGAGTTTATCAATAAGTTTCATCAAGAAGCCACATTACAGATTGAGCATTATCCAGATAAAGCAAAAAACTTTATCTCTAAAGTCATTCAGCATAATGCGCTACGTTCTTATAGCTCAATCGAAGGCTTAGTGCTGACCTTTCAGCGCATCGACAAAAGACTATCCGACAGAATTAAAGCCAAAGAGTCGATGTTCGATTATATCCCAAAAGCTATAGACCAATTAGAAAACATAGAGTATGACTTTAACAAGTTCTTCCCTGAACTAATCAAGTTTGCGGAATCAACTAATTCTGTTGAAGTAAACAAGTAATCATTTGATTCGATTAAATAATACCTACAATGACAAAGCTTCAACCTCATTTTGGGTTTGACGAGCCAATTCAACCGATGGCTTGCCAGTCACTGCCAACCCTTTATCTTTTTGGTATTTTGAAATGGCGGCTCGAGTTTCATCGCTCAACTCGCCCGTTGCAGCTCCCGGTTGGTAACCGAGTTTAGTAAGATTTTGCTGTATTAACTGGACCAGTGCTCCACCACTCATCATGCCGATAAAGTCTGAAGTGGTAGGTTTGTTAGCTTTTTCGCTCAAAACCGTATACATCACCCCTTTGTCCCCTAAATCAGGATTAATAATGATATCTTTAGTCAAGACGGTTACGGTTACTGCACCACCGTCAACCATTTTGCGTAACTGCTCCATCTGCGAGCTAAACATGGATTCCATCATTTTGCGCTGCGAAGCTGGCATTGCGGCTAGCTCTTTTTCAAATTTAGCTAACTCTTTTTGTGCCTGAGCCAACTCTTTACGTTGCTTTTCATCAATCATTCCGCCAAAAGTTAATTCTTCTTTATAAGGCTCGTATAGGTATGAGCTACCTACTCGGCGATAGTCGCTGTTTTTGCGCTCCATAAAGAATTTGCGTGGCTTACCGTTTTCAATCATGGTGCCCTCGAAACGGGTCTTACGGCGTTTAAAATACTCTGGATCAATCCAAACATCCATGCTTTCGATGATAACCTCGTTTCCATCCTCGGTTTTCTGTTTTAAATTTAAATTCTTAGCGGAGATACGATTAGTTTGGATTTGATCTATCTTTTCCTGTATAGATCTCATGAACTTTTTATCGGCTCGTGTCTTGACTTCCATATAGGTGTCTGTTGGCTTGGCAAAATTTCTTGCTGCGTCAGCGAGCATACAAGATGGTCCGAGCATCATCAACATCGGGTCGATCCCACTATCAGTAATCCCAACTTGCGCCTTTTCAATATGGCTTTTTGCGTTATCGTCACTAGATGCTAGAGCCGCATATTTAGAGTAAGCAATACATGCCTCTTGAAAAGCAGCGTTTTCAGTAACATTATCATAACCGGAAACAGCGCCTTTTTTTGACAGGATAGCACCCCATCCAGAATCTTTAATGCCTGATCTTAATGCTTCGCCCGTTTTAAAAAGCCCATATGTCATAGTGGCAAACACTTGCGCTAGCTGCTCTCGTGGAACTCCTGCCGCCTCCGCTTTCATTTTTTCGACTTCATCAGGAGATACAGGAACCCTAACTTGCTTTATTATATCCTTACCCTGAGAAGTTATGTAAGGGACGTCGACTATCGCCTCATACTCGCTTGCCGTAGTCTCGATTGATGGCAAGCCTGCCTGCAGCCCCATTTCAATATATTTTTTCCTCTCTAATATCTTCACACCGCTAACTATATTTCGTTCAGCCTCCATGTCCATCTCCACTCCTAACAGATGCCATGCTTCGTCAATATCACCGGCTTTTCTGAGTTTTTTTACCTTATTAACAATTTCATCATTCCAACTTTCTGCCACAAGACTCCCACTTAACATGGTGAGACTAACAAAAACCGCTTTAGTTAAAATTTTCATAACGCTTCCTTTCCTTTCATACATAAAAACGACTCCAAAAGCCGTTTCTTGATTGTAAATTCGCCTATTATTTATACTTAGGCACCTTAACTGCAAAGATCAGATCTTTAATTTCAGAAGTAGCATCTCCTTCAGAATGTTTGGCGAGCTTTATGCTTCCATAAAAACCACCACCGATATCCAAGATATCATCATCCATCTCAAAGCGATTAATGAACACTTGAGCCTTACCATTCTCAGCAGAGGACCAACTTCTACTGTATCCATCGGCAAAGAGCTCAATTTCAGTCAGCACGGGTTTAGCCGCCTGTTCAACATTCTCAAGCGTCATACGCACCTGAATATCGCCTTTACTAGTAGCTCTTGCTGACTTATCGGTCAAGCCAGTCATAGTCACTTGCACCGAATGATTTTGCGCCATTGGTCGCCAATTACCCGTGGTTTCATTGCCTTCGGTACGATGTGATTGAATGAGATACCACTTTTGACGCTCGCCATTAACCGCGGCATAAAGATTACCCACCACTGAAACCTCAGGAGCTTCCCGATTTTGTACTTTAGGTTTAGCGAGAGGAGCAGATTTGCTTGAATTGTCTGATGTCGCTTTATCATCGCCACAGCTGATAAGCAATAATGGTATAAAACAGAAAAAAACTAATAAAAATTTAGACTTACCTGTCATAAAACACTCCTTGTTTTACTTTATATACACCATTAAAAGAATGGTATATCCCTATTTACAAGCCAAAACCGTACAAACAGTTGAATAGGCAATTTCAAGAGCTATCCTAATACCAAATCCGTCATGAATAATGCTAAATTGCTCACATTTCAACCAATAGTCTCAACATCACAGAATAGTAAGATAGACAACACAAGAGGGATTTATAGAAATTAACCATTTAATAGTGTCTTTTTATACAAAGCTCTGTTAATTTCTATATTGCAATTAACTCGATAAGGAAATCAGGAATGAAAAATATATTCTCAATTATTGCTGTAAGTTTATTATTCGGCTGTGGACAAGATAATAACGACCAAAACAATAATAAAATTGCAGTGAAAAACCACTATTCTAGCCCTTTCGTGGCGCAACTAAACGGTAAAGAGTATTCCGTTAATGTCAAATGTTCACATTTTGATAAGGACTATTTCCAATTCAATTCAGACGCTAACGATATAACGGACAGCAATGGCGACGGTTTAATCATCAGCGGAATGGAAACCAATGGTAAGTTCTCATTGACGATTATTGATCATGGAAAAACCTACAGTGTTGGTAAGCTCGCTAACTTTGCAAAAGAAGGAAAAACTGCCAAAGGATCAGGAGTATTATTCGATGAAGATACTTCGAGCTCGTTGGACATCAAATTTAGTGTTGATTGTCGTTAAGTCAATCTCTACTTGAGTTTATCAATCGCTTAAAGCCATTAAGTATTAACCAAGATTTTGCTTGGCAATGTTCAATTTGCCTTTCAACTCAGTCATATAATCTAGCACTGTTTTATAACAGTCTTTATGGCATTTAAATAAAGCCATAATGAGCAATGTCATAAATATTTCTAATCCTACCCTCAGGTTGAATAAAACCAGCTAAGCCAAGTTTCCGCTTGCGTAAATCCGACTATACTTTTGGCCTAAAATTGCGTAGAATCGCGCCCGAAATTGAATCTATTTGAATTTAGGGGTAAGTTTAAATTCAGCCGATAAGTTGCTGATTATCAATAGTTTTCCCCTCTTACTTAAAGGAGAGTCTAGCCTTGACGACTAAGACCGTTGCTTCTTTTGAAATCAAGCACCATCAGTACCTAGATGCTAATGGTAAGCCGACACAGGAATTGCCTGCATTTGCCAAGGATATGGATAAGATGCGTTCACTTTACCGCGACATGGCTTTGTTGCGTGCTTTCGACGCTAAAACTTATGCCTTACAAAGAACCGGTAAAATGGGTACCTACCCTGCTTCATTAGGTCAAGAAGCGATTGGCGTTGGTTGGGGCGACTGCTTAACAGCAGACGACGTTATCGTGCCTTACTACCGTTCAACGGGCGGCTTGTTAAAGCATGGCGTGACCATGAAAGAAATCTTGCAATACTGGGGCGGCGATGAAGGCGGTTCAGATTATTCAGTTGCTAAAGAAGACTTCCCTATCTGTGTACCTATCGGTAACCAAATCATTCATGCTTCTGGCGTTGCTAAAGCCATTCAGATCCGTAAGCAAAAACGTGCGGTTGTAACTGAAATCGGTGAAGGCGGCACTTCGGAAGGTGATTTCTACGAAGGTATTAACGTTGCTGGCGTTTGGAATCTCGGCGTAGTTTTCATGGTTAACAATAACCAGTGGGCTATTTCGGTTCCTTCTGAAATTCAAACAGCTTGTGAAACTTATGCGCAAAAAGCTATCGCTGCGGGTATCGAGGGTATCCAAGTTGATGGTAACGATATCATTGCGGTTAAAGCGGTTTCTGAATATGCGATTGAAAAAGCGCGTAACGGTGGCGGCCCAACAGTGATTGAGTCTGTAACTTACCGTTTGTGTGATCACACGACTGCGGACGATGCTTCTCGTTATGACGATGCAAAAGTTAAAGACGAAGCTTGGAAGAATGAGCCAATGGCCCGTTTACGCAAATACTTAGAAGCCAACAAAGCTTGGTCAGAAAAAGACGAAGAAAAGATGAATGCAGAAATCGCGAAAGAAGTCGAAGCTGCTGTTGAAGAATATATGGCGATTCCAAAACCAGGTCCTGAGTTAATGTTTGATCATTTGTATGCAGAACTTCCAGAGTCTACAAAACCACAACGCGAAGAAGCAATTGCTCGTGCGAACAAGGCTGGAGGTGCTAAATAATGGCTGCTATTACTTTAATTGAAGCGGTCACCGCTGCCCTAGCTCACGAATTAGAGCACGATAAAGAAGTTATCTTATTCGGTGAAGACGTTGGTAAAAACGGCGGTGTATTCCGCGCAACTGACGGCTTACAAGCAACTTACGGCGAAGATCGCGTCATCGATACTCCATTAGCTGAATCTATGATTGCTGGCCTAGCAGTTGGCATGGCTGCGCAAGGCATGAAGCCGGTTGCTGAAATGCAATTTATGGGCTTCATTTTCCCTGCAATGGAACATATCGTGACTCAAGTGGCTCGTATGCGTAACCGTACTCGTGGACGCTTGACTATGCCAATGGTAATTCGCGCACCTTATGGCGGCGGTATCCACGCTCCTGAGCACCACTCAGAGTCAACTGAAGCTTTATTTGCCCATATCCCTGGTTTGAAAGTAGTTATTCCATCAAACCCAAGTCGTGCTTATGGCTTAATGTTGGCAGCAATTCGTGATCCTGATCCGGTAATCTTCTTAGAGCCAAAGCGTGTTTACCGTATTGTTAAACACGAAGTTGAAGATAATGGCGAAGAGTATCCATTAGAAGCTTGTTTCGTAGATCGTGAAGGTAAAGACATTACCCTTATCTCTTGGGGCGCAATGATGCACGAAACTATGATTGCTGCTGAAAAATTAGCCGCCGAGGGCATCGATGCAGAAGTGATTGATGTTGCAACGGTTAGCCCAATTGATATGGAAACCATTCTAGAGTCAGTTCGTAAAACTGGCCGTGTATGTGTGGTTCAAGAAGCTCCTAAATCTGGCTCTATCGGTTCAGAAATTGCAGCTGAAATTGCAGAACACGCTATTATGAGCTTGTTGGCGCCGATTGGCCGTGTTTCAGGTTATGATACAGTGATGCCATACTACAAATTAGAAAAGCAATATATGCCAACGGTTGATCGCATCTTAGATGAAGCGAAAAGAATCATGGAGTACAAATGATACAGTTTAATT
>JABXIW010000274.1 GCA_013372875.1 Gammaproteobacteria bacterium
AAACCAAGAAATGAAAGGTGCGTCACTTGGTTTGGTTAACTGGAACCAAGGCCAAACAACCGGTGTGAACTTTGGTGCGGTAAACATTACGAACAACGTGAAAGGCCTAAACTGGAGTGCGGTGAACTACTCAGAAGGTTACACCATGGCAGACGTTGGTCTGGCGAGTATTTCTAAAAAGTCTAACTTCCAACTTGGCTTCTTCAACATGACTGACCAAATCGATGGCGTGCAAATTGGTCTGTTGAACTGTGCGGATAACGGCTTCTTCAAATGTTTCCCTATCATCAACTTCGCTAAATAATCTTAGCGAAAGCCAGATACCAAAAAGCCCGCGATGTTCGCGGGCTTTTTTATTGGAAAATTGAAACAGGCCAACCATTCTCTTATTTGATCAAGCGAGAGGAGGTTTTGCGCTGCTGAATTTTTTGATGAACACCGCGACGTAACGCCTTGATACGGTTTTCGGCTTTATCCACGCCAAGCAGAACGCTCAACGCAAGCAAGGTAATCACGACTGATTGCATTAAGTAACCGAGGCCGATCATCAAACCGAGCCCTGCCAGTACCCAAATGACGGCTGCCGAAGTGACGCCATGGATTTTGCCATCCAGCGTCATCATCACGCCAGCACCCAAGAAGCCGACGCCAGTAATTATCTGACCAAGCACACGAGCTTGGTCGAGCGTGTTTGGTGATAACGACACTGCCATCGACATAAACAGGTAGGTGCCTGAAATAATGAGAATTGCTGTGCGAATACCTACTGGTTTACCACGGGTTTGGCGTTCTATGCCAATCATTAACCCATTGATGGCACAGCAAAATAGGGCAGGCCAACTGAATGGGCCAAGATCGAAAATTTGTTCGAATGTTGTATGCATCTTGACCTCCAAAGCAGCGGAGTATGCATAGACTTATCCTGCAAAGCGAACAAAAAGGATCGTTCGTGTCGACAAATTTACATTGAACATCTGCTTCTGGTTTGGAGCGCGACGATGAGCCAAATGGAGAGCAAAAACGATCAAATTGGCGATGATCTTATTTTATCGTTTTGATGGAATGACTGTTATTAAACAACAGGCATAAAAAAGGCCAGTATGAGACTGGCCTTGGTGACTATTGCACTTGCCGTTTAACGGTAAACGCGAGGGTTAGTTGCACCCCAGATAGTGTAGTGCTCAGGCAGAATACGACCGCTTTTCTCTTCGGTTTCTTCTGCTGTGATTTCTTCAAAGCCTTGGCGGCCAAATACAACTACTTCGTCGTTTGCCTGAACACCAATGATGTCAGTGACATCAACCATAGTAGTGTTCATTGACGCTTTACCCATTACGCGAGCACGCTGACCGTTGATCAGAACGTCAGCTTTGTTGCTTAGTGAACGGGCGAAACCGTCTGAGTAGCCGATAGGCAGGTTAGCCAGGATAGAGTCACGCTCTAAAACTTTAGTGCTGCCGTAGCCGATTGTGCTGCCTGCAGGGAAGAAGTGCAGTGATGCTACGCGTGTTTTGAAAGACACGATACGCTCGTAAGGTAGGGTTGCAGGGTAGTCACCGTACAGCATGCCGCCAGGACGAACCATATCCAGATGTGCTTCAGGCAGATTTAGCGTGATGTAAGAGTTAGCCACGTGCAGTGTGATGTCTTTACGTTTCAGACCTGCGCTGTCCATTAGCCACTTTGTTTCTACTTTGAAACGGTCAACCTTGCGGCGGATTTCATCAAGACCTTCATTCGGGAAGTGGGTCATCATACCTACGATTTTTAGGTTAGGATCGCTTGCGATTTCCACACCTTCAACCTGACCTTCATACGTTGTCAGATCCAGACCATTACGACCCATGCCTGAAGTATTCAGAGCAAGGTGAACAGGAATAACGGTATTGTAGTTGTATGCAATCTCGATGATTTGATCCGCCTGCATCTTAGTGCCAATCAGCTCTTCGATTTCGTACTGTACGCCGTTTTCAATTTCGTTGCGGCTAGCCGCACGGACACGCATGATCTTGCCTTCGAAGCCATGCTCACGCACTACGCGAGCTTCTTCATTACTGGTGATACCCACACATGCAACGTTGTTTGCGATGATGCTAGGCATCAAGCCTGCGATACCGTTACCGTACGCGTCAGCCTTCATGATGGCACAGATCTGAGTGTTGCCCTTTAGATCCTTCTGAAGCAACTGAATATTATTTGAAAATGCCTGAGTATCAATTTCCAGCCAAGCGTTGCTCGCCTGAACGCGCTCTTCGCGCTCGCTGTCATCAAAATCAACTAGCAGAGGAGCGGCATATGCGGCTGTTTGGCCCATCAGAGCCAGTGCAGTTAGGCTAAGTTTCAGTTTCAAAGGATATCTCCTGTTATGAGTTTTTTCTTCTTATTGGTTGAAGTTAAAGTGTAAATAGATGCACAACGTCGCGTAACGCAGTAGCCTTGCGTTTCCGCTCTTCAACCCCTTGTTGTGCGTCCTTAGTAGATAATCGGTTTTCTTCGGCACTGTTGCTCAGTGCGGCAAGATTGAATGATAAGTGTTCGCAGGGAAAGGTCTCTCTTTGACCGATTCAGTCCTCTCTTCCATGCTTTGGTAACGGTTGAGATTTCGCTGCGTAAACCGTTAAGTGAGGCGTTGGCCTGGTCGACAGAATGCTTGGTTACGTCCCGAATCATCGGTTTCAGCTAGGTAATGGTTGCTGCAATACTTTCTGGTGGACTGGTTAACTTTCCGCAGGGCTGCCTTAAAGGCGATGAAGGCATTTACCATTGCGTAGACTTCACGTTTACTGGCTACCGTTCTTAACGTCTTTCATCTTCAGTTTGGTTGAATATGGATGTCGTAAACTCGACCATTTTTCATCACAATAGTGTGATTTTAATTCCATATTTTGTGTCGCAAATAATCTAGGCGGCAGAGACTACATGAGACTTAAATGTTTTAGAACGGTTTGGTGTCTTTTTTATTGAGTTTTCTGAAAATAAACAAAAATCAGAGAGAAATCGTAAGATTTTGCGTCTCGACCGACACAAAATCTCATGATTTGTAGGGGTTATAGATGGTTATGCGAGATGTAGGTCGAGCGGCGTTTTGCTTTTTCGGCCGCCGATTTCACGGGTGAGGGTCGGGATCAGGTAGCCAGAGACGTTTTCTAATAAGCCTGCCATTAGTTGTCGGGCTCGTTCGTCATCGACCATAAAGTGGGCCGCTCCCTGGACTTTGTCTAGCACGTGCAAGTAATACGGCAGGATCCCAGCATCGAACAGGGCCTCGCTGAGCTGGCTCAGGGCATCAACGGAATCATTAACGCCTCTTAGTAAAACTCCCTGATTTAACAAGGTGACATTGGCTTCTTTTAGTTTTTTCATTGCCTGGCGCAGCTCATCGTTAATCTCATTAGCATGGTTGATGTGCGTAACCAGGATAATTTGCAAGCGTGACGCTTTTAGCAACTGACACAGCTCATCTGTGATTCGAGCTGGGATCACTACAGGCAAACGGCTGTGAATGCGCAGACGTTTGATGTGCGGAATCTTAGCAATGTGTTCCAGCAGCCAATGAATCTCATCGTCTTTTGCCATTAATGGATCACCGCCAGAGAAAATCACCTCATTGAGCTCTGGTTTTTCCGCCATGTATTCGAGGCACTGGCTCCAAGCTTGTTTGCCGCTCTTGTTCTCTTGATATGGGAAGTGACGACGGAAGCAATAACGGCAATTCACCGCACAGCCGCCTTTGACGATCATCAGCACTCGGTTTTTGTATTTATGCAGCAATCCCGGGATCGCATTGTCCTGTTCGTCAAGAGGATCATTGGAATAGCCTGCATGCACTTCAAACTCGTCACTCAAGGGTAAAACCTGACGCAAAAGAGGGTCTTTAGGATTGCCTTTTTCCATCC
>JABXIW010000416.1 GCA_013372875.1 Gammaproteobacteria bacterium
ATTCCAGTTAACATCGTAGAACTGTTTGTTATCTTCATTCTGCGTACGCTGATTACACTTCCTGTGATTGCTGGTGTTGCGCATCTGATTTTCTAAAATCAAAGCATACACAAAGGCTCCGCTCTGTCGGGGCCTTTTTTACCACCAAAATTTGGCTTACTTCCCCACTTAACTTCGTCTCCCAACGTAAACTCTATAATTTACAAAGAAAAAACCTCTATAAACGCTTATTTATAATACATAAAACTTTACTAAACTCCTCAATCAAACCTGTTAACAGCAGTACTCTTTAAGCAATTCCTTTCATTATGACGCTTTCATTAAGATGGCTCACAAATCAGATCAAACTCACAAGTTTTAACTCAAACCACCATTTTGTTTAATTTTGGTTAAAAAAGACAACAAATGGATTCATGTTTTTGATAAAGATGTCGATAAGAAAGTAATCAAACACAACAGGTTTCTTTTTCTGCCGAATTCACCCGAACCCAAAAAGAGGTGGAAGCAGAAGAAAACTATCCGGGAGACTTAGAGGAAAACTCATGAAATTCAGACATAAGGTTGTCACCGCCTCTTCAATTTTGCTGCTAATTACTGTGTCGCTACTATCGACGCAACAAGTTATGACGATTCGTTCTCAAACTCAGGAACACATCAATTCAAGCGTTAAAGAGATTTTGACCAGCGTGAGCAACACCGTTCAATCTGAAATGAACGCGAAGAAAGATCTCGCACGCTCGATCACAGAGATTATTGAACTATCGCCAAACGACCGCACATACGTAAAAGACATTCTTGAGAAGCCAACTCCGAAATCAAGCTTCCTAGCGATTGGTTTTGGTTATGAAAGTAATGGCTACGTGATTGAAAACGACGACGGTTGGGATGCAGGGCCTGATTATGATCCTCGCCAACGCCCTTGGTTTATCGCAGCCAAAAACAAAGGCGATTTGGTGGTTACCGACCCTTATGTTGATGCATCATCTAAGAATGTGATCATCTCTGTTGGTACGCCAGTAAAACAAAACGGCCAGTTCTTAGCTGGCATGTTTTACGACCTAGAGCTAACTACCCTTTCCGACCTAGTTAACCAAGTGAACCTATTTGATGCTGGTTACTTGTTCTTAGTCACTGACGATGGCACGACGATTGCGCACCCGCAAAGTAAGTACAACGGTGAAAAGCTCAATAGCTACCTACCGCAAGTTGACTTAAATAAGGCGACTCAACACATCGAAGTTGATAACAATCCTTACATGGTTAGCCTTACTCATATCCCAAGTGAGAACTGGTACGTGGGCGCCATCATTGATGAAACGGCAGCTTACTCAGTGGTTGGAGAGCTACGTAATAGCGCGATCATTTACTCAATCATCGCTGTACTTGCTTCAGTTATCGCATTAACACTTCTGATCAGAACCCTAATGCGCCCGCTAGATACACTAAACACGGCAATTAAAGACGTCGCATCTGGCAAAGGTGATTTAACGCAACGCCTAGAAACTGACACCGATCAGGAGTTTTCTGAGCTAGCGAAAAACTTCAACACCTTTATGGAAAATCTTCAGCAGCAGATCATTGAATCGAAATCTATCTCTGATCAGATTCTTACTGGCACTCAAATCACGGCAGAAGGCGCACGCGACTCCGCTGGTGCCATTCAAACTCAGCTTCAAGAATTGGAGCAACTGGCAACCGCAATGCACGAAATGTCTGTCACCGCGACAGAAGTTGCGAACAACGCCCAAGGCGCCGCAAGCGCTGCGAAAGAAGCCGATCAAGCAACCATTGAAGGCTCATCAGTCGTGAGCGAATCAACACAAACCATTAATATGCTCTCAGACAGCATCGATTTGGCTGTTGAAGAAGTTCAAGTGTTAGAGTCAGCAACAGCAAACATCGAAACGATTCTTAAAGTTATCAACGATATTGCAGACCAAACCAACCTACTTGCATTGAATGCTGCAATCGAGGCTGCACGCGCAGGTGAATCTGGTCGTGGTTTTGCTGTAGTGGCAGATGAAGTTCGCACACTGGCACAGCGTACACAGGAATCGACAACAGAAATTCGCAGCATGATTGAGCAGCTACAATCTGGTGCTTCTTCGGTGGCAAGCGCAATGCATCAAAGCAAAGGCAGTGCTGTAGAAGCGGTAGAAAAAGCTGATTTGGCGAATGATGCGCTACAACGCATTCGTGATGCGATTCAACGCATCTCAGACATGAACTTGCAAATCGCCTCTGCGGCAGAAGAACAAAGCCTTGTTGCGGAAGAAATCAACAACAACACGGTCAATATTAAAGACCTATCCACTCAAGTTGCTGATTCTGCAAACCGCACTAACGAAGCGATGCAATCTCAACACGACAATGTACGCAAGCAGGATGAAATCCTAAATCGCTTTACGGTTTAGGCCTTCCATCAACAAAAACAGCGAGCCTAGCTCGCTGTTTTTGTATCTATAGTTTTACATGGATATATCGGTCACTTGAACGACGATAATAATGGTCATCCACTTTTAAATACGTAAAGTTACCAATTTGAATGTAAGTGCTATTACGAGGAATGCGGTCGTAATAGTAGTATTGGTGCCTTGGCAGCCTTGGGTTCACCACAATCACATCATGATGTCGGTGTTTATGCTTGTGCTTACGTTTATGGTGGTGATGGTCATGATGATGCTCGTGTTTATGACCGTGTGCCATCGCTTCCGCACTGAACACACCCAAAGACAGCATAACGCCAACCATGGCAACAGATAATTGCTTTGACACAACGATTCCCCTTATCGATATAACTATCACCATATTAGTCAGCATCTGCTTACCACATGTCAGTCGTTCGCTAAGGAGTATCACCGCTCGGTCAGAGCTTATGAACAATTATCAGCACGACGTCAAAGCCGTCATTTCTCGTAAAACTTATGTCATTGCCATTAAAAAAGCCGCTCGTTTTTCAACGGGCGGCTCATGTATTCAATGTGCTTGTATTACACAGCTTGCGCAAATAGTAGGAAACAGCCAAACAGGAAGATCATACTCATGCCCATCACACCGCCACCAGCTTCATAAACGCTGTTGTCTTCGACAGGTACACGGCGCACTTTCATTGTCATCGACAATGGAACAAAAACCGCCAAGAACACAAGAATAATGCCTGCGTAGCTTAAAATTGCTAAGAAATGCTCCGGAGCAAATACAGCACCAAGTAGCGGCAGAATAAATGTGGTGACGAATACTACTGGCTTGCTGGTTTTGAGCAAGTCCGCGTTTTGGTCGTAAAGCGCCATTGCCACACCCAAGAATGAAGTTAGCAACGCCAAACCAGTAAACATGGACAGAATAAACTCCAAGCCATTGTACTGTTGACCAAGAACCGAGATAAGTTCAGTGACGTTTGAGTACTGTACCAACTCATGTGGCGGCAAGTTACCCACAACCGCAAACAACCACAGTAGGTAACAAACCAAAGGAATCGTAGAGCCAACAACGATCATGTTGCGCAGCTGAGTTTTGCTCGCTTCTTTGTTGTAAGTCACCAACGAAGGAATGACGACCATAAAGCCAAAACTGGTGAATAGCACAGAACTGGTTTTGATCAGTGCCATTTTGTCGCTACTCACGACTTCGTTTAGGCCTTCGAATGAAACACTAGGAGCAAGAGCAAACAGCGTTAAAACAAGCGCAACAATCATACCGATAAACAGACCACGGTTCAGTTTGTCGACCACACCAGTGCCAGCAGAAACAATCAGACCCACTAAGATGGTAAAGCCAACTTGGCTAGAAACAGTGGAAACAGAAAGGCCGACTGATGCCGTGATTTTTTGCACTAGATCGCCAGCGCCAATGATGTAAGCCATCAATAGACAAACAAGCAACGCGTAAAGCAGACCATTAGTCACTAACTGACCGCCTTTACCAAGTGTTTCGCGGGCGATTGCGTTCATACTTACGCCACCACCGACTTTGCAACTCGCTTCAAGTAGAAGCAAAGCGGCATAAGTCGTTCCAGCCCAGATGAACAACATAAGAAGAGTGCCCCAAAGGAGGCCAAATTGAGCAAGCACCATAGGTATGGCAAGCATACCAGCGCCAAGAGCAGTACCTGCAACGATCAGGGAACTGCCGACAAGTTTTAAGTTCACGGTTAATACCTCTAAATTCAATCCGTTTATCTCTCGCCTGCTGTGCAGCATCCAGAGCACAGACACAAAACGACCCTACTTCTCTCTTAGCCAGAAAATGGATACAAGAACCCCTGTCACAAGAAACATTCAGCAAAAGGTGGTTAGTTCAATTGCACATGAATGAATCGGGAGTCGTTTTGGGCGATGTTAATGGCTGATGAGATGTGACAACTTTGGGTTCGAAGCAAAATCGTTCATCTGGAATCATCAACCCCATTCTTTATGAATGGATTTGGTTCGAAAAAGATTGTAAGGCATAACTAGGACGATTGAAAAGCAAAAGGTCAGTCTTACAGCGATATATTTTAACAACCCTTTGCTAGAGCAATAGATATGTTGCTATTTTCATCGCTAGTTAGTCTTTTATCGCTTAATGAGAAAAAGAACGTGCTGGAGCGCTCAATTATTGGCGTGTGTACAAATTAATTTACAGTTTAGATTAAGGTATTAGATTCCAAGGACGTAGCCTAGATCAGACAATATCGCTATTATTCGCTGCGTACCGACTCGCTTCGGTTAACATACCTCTAAACACTGAATTACGGTTCGAAAATTTAGGTAAATGAGTGTCCGAATGCTGGGTGTGGTTCCCCAGCA
>JABXIW010000279.1 GCA_013372875.1 Gammaproteobacteria bacterium
AAGGCAGCGGCTTTTGATGCCGCCATTCGTTGGTTCAAATCCAGCTACCCCTGCCAATTTCTTCTTATCAAATCAGCCAAACCTGTTTGTATCTCACTTGTCTTTTAAGTGAATTGTTTCAATTATTGATCGTTAAACTTGTTTTGGGGCCTTTTTCATGTCTGACTTGATGCTGTTTAGTGGTAATGCCACACCAGATCTAGCCGCTCGTATTTCTAATTATCTTAATGTGCCTTTAGGCAATATCACCACCAACCGTTTCAGCGACGGCGAATGTAGCGTCGAAGTATTAGAAAACGTTCGTGGTAAAGATGTTTTCATCATTCAGTCAACTTGTGCTCCAACCAATGACAATTTAATGGAATTGATCATTATGGCCGATGCACTAAAGCGTGCTTCAGCTAAGAGAATCACAGCGGTTGTGCCTTATTACGGCTATGCGCGCCAAGACCGACGTGTTCGTTCAGCGCGTGTACCTATCAGTGCTAAAGTGGTTGCCGATATGATTGGTGGCGTTGGCTTTGACCGCGTATTAACGGTTGATTTACACGCCGATCAGATCCAAGGTTTCTTCAATATTCCTGTAGATAACGTTTACGCTACTCCTGTTTTGCTTGAACACATCTTACAAGGCGCAAGCGAAAACCTAATGGTTGTTTCGCCGGACGTGGGCGGTGTAGTTCGTGCCCGCGCTATCGCAAAACGCTTAAACGACGCAGATTTAGCCATTATTGATAAACGTCGTCCGCGCGCCAATGAAGTCAGCGTAATGAACATTATTGGTGATGTGAATGGCCGTGATTGTGTAATTGTTGATGACATGGTTGATACCGCAGGTACTCTTTGCCAAGCAGCACAAGCGCTTAAAGATCACGGCGCCAAGAGTGTTTCAGCATACGCTACCCACCCAGTATTATCGGGCAAAGCCATTGATAATATTAACAATTCTGGTTTGGACAAACTGGTGGTTACCAATACGATCCCATTATCTGAAGCGGCTCAAAATTGCGTTCGGATTCATACCTTGGATTTATCACCATTGCTTGGCGAGTCGATTCGTCGCGTTAATACTGAAGAGTCTATTTCAACGATGTTTCTAGATTAAAAATACTGAGCTATCTCGCTATTAGGCGAGATAGCTTTAAATCTAAATTCAATTTATATTGAGCTTTACGCCACTAAAATCCTAACCAATAACTTCAAAGCCTTGCCTCAATTTCTTTCAAAGCTTCTTGTAATACAGTATCTTCAGCATACTCAACTAGCGGAGTTTTAATAATTAAGTCGGGCATGACTCCATGCGCATTTACCTCTCCATTAGGACGTATGATATGCGCTTTTGGAAAACTCACAGCAATCCCTGTTTTACTTAATTCAAATGCTTCCATTGCCCCATAAGTGGTTGCCAAGTCGTTAGTTTCTTCACCCATGATGGTTGCAAACCCATAATCTTGTGCCAAAGCAGCCGTAGTGACAGCATTTGAGTAGCTATGACGATTTATTAGCATATAGACAGGCTTCTTCAAGATGTTCTGTTCAGCTTGATTCAGAGGTAAATTAAACTCAAATATATCTCCTTCAGACAAGTCTTTATAGGCTTGTTGATACTTGTACGACATATCACTACTATTTTTCAGTCGCTTTTCATTGGCGTCTATAAACTCAGAACTGACTTTTACTTTAAAACTTGAAGCAAACTTAAAGTCTTTATTAGCGAATTTTTTTAGCATATAGTCACTAAAGGAATTATCGCCGCCTGGATTATTTCTCATATCTATCAAAATGGCTTTCGCCTTTTCATCTACAAACTTTTTAAAAGAGTCATCTATAAACCTTTTAAAACTGACGTTATCCCAAACGTTTGTAGCATTCGGCTCGGTGTTAAAGAAAGGCCCCGGTCTTAAATAGCCAATTTGATCAGAAACCTTAGCAATCCTTTCAAAGCCCAACTCAAGCAGCCCTTTTCTCTGTTCCATCTTTTCAATTAAGTCTTCATATCCAATGGTCGATACCGTAACCCGCTTATTGCCATCCTTTCCTTTTATTTGTATGTCGTAACTGTCAAGTTCGCCAAATTCAAACCATAGCAGCATTGGGAATTCAAACTCGAGAAAGCCGTA
The DNA here is from genome assembly GCA_013372875.1 of Gammaproteobacteria bacterium. Next base: position 2,121 of record JABXIW010000279.1, read on the forward strand.
AAACATTCTATCGTTATCAGCAGACTTGAACCTTCTTAAATCATTTAACACCTTCTTGATACTGTGTTTGTTGAGCCCAACAACTTCATCCCCAATTTTAATATTAGATTGATTACTGTAGTTTTCAGCAACATAAACTTTATCATCTATCACTTTAATGAATAATGGGAATGCTTTACCACCAGCTTTCCGAAAGTTCATATAATCTTGAGTTGGTAGATCAATTTTAGTGTGAGCAATATTGGCAAACGATGCTAATTCTTGAAATAAAAGAGTCGCTTGCGAGATTGTCATGTCATGATCGATAGACTCTTTTAGGGTCAAAAAGTGCTTATCAAACTCTTGCTTAGAACGATTCACATATAAGTTATAGTGTGCTTTTTGTAACCGTCGATATAGCTCTTCAAAGTCGCTAATGATGTCTTGTTGAGCGACATTTTGAATATTTGTCTTTTTATCTGCGCAAATAGCGGTCGAGCCAACCCCCAATAGAAATAGAAACAGGCTTAAATAAATCGTTTTGTTTAGCCATAAATTTTGCATTTTAAATTACTCCAAATAATTTAATTGATGTGTCATATTAATCTGGCTAAGATCTTGATATACGTTAGTAGATTTTAATTGAAGTAAGTATCTTTTTTTTCTGACTTTACTTTGAATTCAAAAAACACCATTAAAATTCAATGAGTTAAATATAAACGTGAACAATGTTGAGTGGGTAAAAATTGGCCAGTGGCACTGTAATCTTATTACAGGAGAGATTTCTAATAGTCATATACAGCACACTTTAGAGCCAAAAACCATAGAACTCCTGTCCTACTTTATTAACAATCACTCGCAAGTGCTCTCTAAAGAACAAATAATCAATGCTTTATGGAAAGATACTGTAGTTAGTGACGAAGTTTTGGCAAAAACCATTTCTAAACTTCGTAAAGCACTGAATGATGCGCCAAAAAATCCCGAGTTTATCGAAACATTACCCAAAAGAGGTTACCGCTTCAAAGTCGCGCCGCAAGCTATAGAGCAAGGTGATAGTATAGAACCGGTTGCTACCAATAGCCCACAGAAAAGATTGGTGCTTCTACTCCTTATTATTGTAATCAGTATTGTCTCCATCTTCCTGAGTTATAAAGATGACAAGTCAAAAGATAGCTCGGATAGCAATCCAAAATCTTCACTAAGCCCCGAACTAACCAATCTCAAAAAACAGGCCGATGATTACTACTTTCAGTACACACGAACTGACAATGAAAATGCGATACGTCTTTATGAAAGGATTATTGCAGCTGAGCCTGAGTTTGGTCCTGCACAATCAGGGTTAGCCACAGCTTTAGTGCAAAAAGTATTGCGTTGGCCGAATGAGTTAGGGACTCCCAATATCAAGCATACGACTCTCACTAAAGCACTTAAAGAGCAACGATTATCTACTCCAGAAGCACGGCAATACCTAGAAAGAGCCCAAGCATTGGGCGAAAGAGCTGTTCGGCTTGCGCCAACAGATTCTTCGGTACATCGATCACTTGGCTTAGTGTATGCAGCTCAAAACAAACTCGACTTAGCATTGGAACATTACAATAAAGCTATAGAGCTTAACCCTAACGCTTGGGGAGCCATGATTAACAAATCTGAGATCTTAGAATTCCGCAATCAGCCCTCAGAAGGATTAGCGCTTCTAAAACAAGCTTATGCTGCCATGGAACAACAGTACGAGTCGGAAACGGTTAAAATTAGGCCTTGGCACTCTAAAATCGCTATTGCTATCGCAGAAAAAAGTAATCAACAAGGGCTAATCCAAGATGCTGAAATTTGGTATAGAAGAGTTTTAAACTACTCCCCTCTCGATGTTGAAGCTAACTTGGGCTTAATGAATCTATTGAAATCCAAAGGCGATACTTCATCAGCCCAAGAAATTTGCTTAAAACTACAATTATCGGTTCTACCTGAGTTAATTTGTGGATAAAGTAGTTGGTTTTATTAAAAACTGCTTCGAAAACCCCATATTTCCCAGCCTAAAGACTAGCTTATAGCCTCTAGATCGGTGTATAATCGCGCTCCCTTTTTTCGGGGAACAAGTTTTATGGGTCATTGACTGGTCGCAAGTCAATGGCTGTTTTTAACACTCATAAGTCTATTATTTAAGGAGACACAAATGAGCGATTTTATTTTAAATGCTACTAAGCGTAGCGATATAGGGAAAGGTGCGAGCCGCCGCCTACGTCGTGAAGCTAACATGATTCCTGCGGTTGTTTACGGTGGTAAAGAAGACGCACAATCATTAACTTTAAGCCACAACCAAGTGATCCGTTTCTTGGAAGAAGAAGCGTTCTACTCTTCTATCATCACTTTGGATATCGAAGGCGAAACTGAAGAAGTTTTATTGAAAGACTTACAGCGTCATCCTTTCAAGCCAAAAGTATTACACATGGACTTGAAGCGCGTTGTTCGTGGTCAAGAAATGCACGCTAACGCTCCATTACACTTCATCAATGAAGAAAGTGCTCCAGGCGTTAAAGAAGGCGGCGTAGTTTCTCACCAAGTAACTTCTGTTGAAATCATCTGTATGCCACGTCACTTACCTGAGTACATCGAAGTTGACATGGGCGCTGTTGAAATGGGTGGCGTAGTTCACTTATCTGATATAACTTTACCTGAAGGCGTGCGTTTAGCAGCCCTAGAACAAGGTGAAGATCATGACTTATCTGTTGCTAACATCATTCCTCCTACTGTTTCTGCTTCTAGCGATGATGCTGAAGAAGAAGCGGCAGAAGCACCTGCAGCAGAAGAAGGCGGCGAAGAGTAATTCTTCTCAGCCTGAAGTTAGACATTCAGTAAATCATTCCATGTCTAGCATCAAGTTAATTGTGGGCCTGGCTAATC
>JABXIW010000193.1 GCA_013372875.1 Gammaproteobacteria bacterium
CCAGCTGAGCTATAGCCCCAATACCTTGAAACACTAGCAGTGCTTCATCAGTGGCGCGCATTTTATCATGGCACTTTTGACTGTCAACTGACTTTTGGCGTTATTGTAAATTTTCTGATAAATCAGGTGGTTAGATTTCAAACCACAGACTTTAGTGAATTGTTTAATTCTTCGGCATAAGTTTGTTGAGATGTAATTTTTGAAACATTTGTTAACTCTTTGTCATTACTGATCATTAGGTTTGTGTAAGACTATTCCTATATAATAGCGCCATAACTACTTGATCTACTTAGCAGCGAGAAGGAAACATGACAAAGCGTATATTAATAGGGTTGCTCATTATTGGCATCACAGTGATTTTTATAGCTGTAGGTATCTTTACCAAAGCAAAGCCTCCTAAACGTGTACAACTACCCCCTACCCCATTAGTTGAAACCATTATCACAGAAGCGGATGCTCAACAGTTTGTTGTTAAGAGCCAGGGGCCAGTTCAACCTAAACTTAACAGTAACATTGTAGCTGAAGTTAGTGGACGCATTGATAGCGTATCCAAAGATTTCCGAGTCGGTGCTTTTGTTAAAAAAGACGATGTACTCTTTACTATTGACTCTGCTAACTACGTTGCTAACTTGCGCTCAGCTGAAGCTAGCCTAGCTCAAGCTAAGGCCACTTTCCAAGATGCTAAAGCTCGCTCTGATCAAGCTAAAAAAGACTGGGCAAAAATAGGACGTGGCGAAGCTAGCGACTTAGTTTTAAAAATTCCACAGCTAAATCAAGCAAAAGCTAGTGTGCAGTCTGCTGAAGCGAACCTTTTACGAGCACAAAGAGACTTAGCTAGAACCAAGGTTAAGGCTCCATACGATGCTTTGATTAAGAGTAAACAAGTAGATTTGGGCCAATACGTCAATACAGGCTTTACGGTTGCCAATTTATATGGCACTCAAACTGCTGAGGTGCGCTTACCATTGGCAGATAGAGACCTAGCTTATTTGCAGTTGCCACAACAAGGTATTGAAGCATCTTATCCTAACGTTTTATTGCACGGTATTTACGCAGGCCAAGCTCACAGCTGGAATGGCAAGATAGTAAGAACCGAAGGTGTGGTCGAAGAAAACAATCGGTTAACTTATCTAGTTGCAGAAATTGCAGATCCTTATGGCTTAATTTCTAAAACCAACAATATTTCTCCGCTGCGCTTCGGAACCTTTGTTAGCGCTGATATCGAGGGCATCACTAAAGATAGCTTAATGGTATTACCTCGCTCAGCCTTAATTAATGATAACCAAGTACTGTTAATTACCGATGAAAACAAAATTCAAATCACTGATATTAATATCGTTCGCGGTGAAAAGAATGTGGTTTATATTGACTCTGGATTAGAGCAAGGTTCAGAAGTTGTCACTACCCCAATTGAAAACCCAATCAATGGAATGTTGGTAAAAAGATTAAGTGATAAAGAAGCTGAAGATCAAAAGAAAGCCGCTGAAGCAGTCGCTGAAAAAACTACTGCTGAAGAACCAGAAAATACCAATAACAGTAAAAACGTAGCGGTAAGCCAATAATAGGAGTTGCGCTAAATGGTTAAAGAATACGATACTAACTCTGGAATTATCGCATGGTTTGCCCGCAACACAGTTGCGGCAAATCTTCTGATGTTTTCACTTCTGATCGCGGGCATTATCAGTATGTTTGTGATCCGCAAACAAATCTTTCCTGACTTTGTTACCAACTCAATTTCGATCCGAGTAGCCTACCCTGGTGCCGCACCACAAGAAGTGGAAGAAGGCATTGTGGTCAAAATCGAGGAAAACATTAAGGAAATTGAAGGCATTGAGAAAATTAACTCCTTTGCAAGAGAAGGCTCAGCCAATATTACGGTAGAAGTGAAGCAAGGGTATGCGGTTGCCGATGTGATGGATGAAGTCAAAATTCGAGTTGATTCCATTCCAAGGTTTCCTGACTCTGCCGAGCGACCGATTATTTATGAGAGGCGCTTTACTCGCGATGTGATGTGGGTCAGTGTTTATGGTGATGCTGACGAAAGAACCTTAAAAGAACTTGCCAATGAGATTAAAGACGAACTAGTAGCCGAAGAGGATATTAGTAATGTTGAGGTAAATGGCGTACGGCCATATGAAGTAAGTATTCAAGTAACGGACCAAAAACTACGCGAATACGGTTTAACGCTTGAGCAAGTTTCACAAGCAATCCGACAATCATCTTTGGATTTACCTAGTGGTACTATTAAAACCGCGGGCGGCGATATTTTGGTCAGAACCAAAGAGCAGGCCTATGAAGGTTTTGAGTTTGCTCAGATCCCATTAAAAACTCTAACTGACGGCACAAGACTATATTTGTCGGACGTTGCAGCAATTGATGATGGCTTTGCAGAATACCAATACATCAGTCGTTTCGATGGTAAGAATGCGGTTAATCTCCGCGTTAAATCCAGTTTGGAGTCCGATGACTTGGCCTCTTCTGCTGCGGTTTACAAATACCTTGATAAAAAGACTCAAGCACTACCTGACTCAGTATCTTTAGATGCATGGGGTGATGGAACTTATTACTTAAAAGGTCGCTTAAACTTAATGCTTGGCAACCTTTTTGCAGGCTTAATTTTAGTATTCTGTGTCTTGGCATTGTTTTTAAGATTCCGCTTATCCTTCTGGGTAGCTATTGGTATTCCTATCTGTTTCGGTGGAGCTTTAACCACAATGCTGCTCTACCCTGGCTTTGCAATTACCATCAATATGATCAGCCTCTTCGCCTTTATTCTGGTGTTGGGGATTGTGGTTGATGATGCAATCATCATCGCTGAAAGTTCCTGGTCGAGCATTGAAGAAAAAGGTCATAGTGTTGAGAGCGTGATTCAAGGTGCCCGTCGAGTAGCACTACCAGCAACTTTTGGTGTATTGACCACCATTGCAGCATTCTATCCGATGCTTAATGTTTCCGGTGCCTTCAGTAATGCTATGGCATCGATTGGCCTGGTAGTGATGTTCTGCTTACTGTTCTCACTAATTGAGTCGAAATTGATTTTGCCAGCTCACTTGGCGCATATGAAGTTACACAAGCCAGAAGATGCCAAGAACCCATTGGTGCGTAAATTCAAAATGTTCTTTAGTGGTATCCGTCGCAAATTTGCTGCAGGTATGAAACGCTTCATTGAAAACGTTTATAAGCCTGGTTTAACTAAATTAGTTGAAATTCGAGGCTTAGTCATTGTCACTTTTGTCTGCTTATTTTTAATCTCAACCGCTGGTTTTATTGGCTCTGGCTGGGTTAAGGCTGAAATGTTCCCGAACATCCCCAATGACGGTGTATTTGTTGAAATTAAAATGGCGGAAGGCGCTACTGCCGAAAGTACCATTAGTGCCACTGAGATAGTTGCTGAAAAACTTAATGAGCTTGATAGAGAAATCACAGAAGAACATGGCAAGCCAATTAAAGCTCATTATGTGATGTGGACCAACAATAACACTGCAGGCTATATGTGGGTTGAGCTGCAAAAGTCTGAAAATATGCCGATTAATCAATTCAAAGTAACAGATTTATGGCGCGACAAAGTTGGCCAAATTCCTGGCGTCAAAGAAATTGGCTTCGGCGGCGGTGGCGGCCCTGGTGGCGGTGGTGTTGGCTATCGTTTGATTGGCGAAAACATGGAAGATTTGCGTTTAGTTTCTGAAGAACTAAAAGACAAGTTAGCAACCTATGAAGGCGTTTATGATATCAGCGACTCTTTATCGGGCGGCAAAGAAGAAATCGTCATCAAGCTAAAGCCTGCGGCGACCAACCTTGGTTTAACGGTGCAAGATCTGTCACGTCAAGTACGTAATGCATTCTACGGTGCAGAGGCTCAGCGATTCCAGCGCGATAACGAAGAAATCAAAGTTTTCGTGCGCTACCCTCTTTCTGAGCGTCGCTCGTTAGGTAATCTTGAGAATATGCCCGTTAGAACCCAAAGCGGTGACTATGTAACCTTTGCTGATGTGGCTACTTTCGAATTAGCAGAAGGTTTCTCTACTATTTCGCGTATTGATGGAGTAAGAGCCAACCGTTTATCAGCGGACGTGAGCCCTGAAGCCCCAATTTCCTCTAATGAAATTGATGCTGAAATTAAGAAAGAGTTCTTGCCAGATTTATTAGCAAAATATCCAACTGTAGAGTTAGTTCCTGGCGGCCCAAGCAAAAACCAGCAAACACTACAGTTTGAACTTGTTACAGGCTTCCTAATTGGCATGGGCTTGATCTTCATTTTGCTCGCTATTCCACTGAAATCATACATCAAGCCATTAGTGGTTATGTCTGCAATTCCATTTGGTATTATTGGAGCCATGGTCGGTCACTTGATTATGGGTATATCCCTAAGTATGTTCTCCTTCTTTGGGATTATTGCTTTGTCAGGGGTTGTGGTGAACGATAGCTTGTTAATGGTTGATTTTATTAATCGTGGTCGAGCAGAAGGTCTATCGCGTAAAGAAGCTGCTATCCGAGCCGGTACTCGCCGCTTCCGCGCCATTATCCTAACTTCGTTAACCACATTCTTTGGTTTATTACCTATTACCTTAGAAACCAGTTTGCAAGCACAGTTCGTGATCCCAATGGCGGTATCGCTTGGATTTGGTATTGTCTTTGCGACTGTAATCACGCTAATCTGGATCCCATGTTTATATATCATGATGGGCAACGCTAAAGATTGGTTTTTACAGCGCGATCCTAAGAGCTTGGCCAAACAAGCTGCAATAGAAAACGCTTAGCAAACAGGCGTTGTACATTAAAAGGAGCCTGATGGCTCCTTTTTTGTTTATATCTTTATGGGTTGGTCTTACCTGACAAGATTTCATAAAAATTTAGTTGTAATCCAAGCCATTAGTCTTACACTAGCCTTAATATCTTGCTGATTTATTTTTTATGTTAAAACGAACTAAAATCGTTGCGACTTTAGGTCCTGCAACTGACTCCAAAGAATCCATTCAATCTTTAATCGAAGCTGGCGCTAATGTATTTCGGCTAAATTTTTCACATGGCGAGGCAGAAGATCATATTCGCCGAGCAGAGCGCATTCGTGATATCGCCAAAGAGCAAAATACCTATATCGCTATTTTAGGCGACTTACAGGGTCCTAAAATTCGAGTAGCCCGCTTTAAAGACAGCAAAATCATGCTGGTTAAAGGCGCGACTTTCACCATCGACGTCAACCTTGATCGTGAAGCTGGAACACAAGAGGAAGTTGGCAGCAGCTACACCACCTTGCCGCAAGAAGTTAAAGTTGGTGACCAGTTAATGTTAGATGATGGCCGTATTCAGCTAACAGTTACCGCCATCGACGGCGGCAAAGTAGTAACCCAAGTCGAGATTGGCGGCGAGTTAAGTAACAACAAAGGCATCAATTTAAAAGGCGGTGGTCTATCTGCACCGGCTTTAACAGATAAAGACAAAGAAGACATCAAAACAGCTGCGAAAATTGGTATCGATTACTTAGCAGTTTCTTTTCCTCGCAGCGCAGATGATATAAACCAAGCGAGACAGTTACTACAAGAAGCTGGTGGAGATTGCGCCTTAGTTGCCAAAATTGAGCGCGCGGAAACGGTTAACGACCATGAGATTTTAGACGCAATTATTCTAGCTTCGGATGCTGTAATGGTTGCACGTGGCGATCTAGGTGTTGAAATTGGTGATGCGGCGTTAATTGGCGTGCAAAAGCACATCATCAACCGTACTCGTGAGCTGAATCGTGTTGTGATAACCGCCACTCAAATGATGGAGTCCATGATCCATAATCCGATCCCTACTCGTGCTGAAATTTTTGATGTGGCCAATGCTATTTTGGATGGCACTGATGCTGTAATGCTGAGCGCCGAAACGGCCACTGGTGATAACCCAGCAAAAACCGTACAAGCGATGGCCAATGTTTGTGTGGGTGCTGAAGGGCAAAAACTCGCGACCACTTCAAATCATCGTGTTGATATTAACTTCGAGTTAATCGACGAGGCCATAGCCATGGCGACTATGTACACCGCCAATCATCTAAACGGGGTAAAAGCGATTATTTCGCTCACTGAATCAGGTTCAACCTCCCTATGGCTTTCTCGTATTCGCTCAGGAATGCCAATTTATGCGCTCAGCCGTAGCATTAACACTTTAAGAAAAGTTGCTTTGTATCGCGGTGTAGAGCCGATAAACTTCGATCCTACCGCCCTCGCCCGACATGATGTTAACCGTCTTGCGGTAGAAGAGCTGAGAAGTCGCGGTTATGTTAAAGATGGTGACTTAGTTATTATCACCAAAGGGGATTCTATGGGCACTTTAGGCGGCACTAATGCCATGAAAGTAGTTCGAGTTGGGGAAGTAAATTAGCTATTTATTAAGTTAAATAGCGCTTATAAATAATTCTTAGATACCACCAATAAAAATTACTACACCACTAAAAGCTAGCGCCATCCCCGCTAGCTTTCTTTTATTTAGTGGCTCTTGTAAAAAGAACCAAGCTAGCAGCACAATAAAAATATTTGCCGTTTCATTTAATACAGAAGCAACTGAGGCGTCGGTATATTTAAAGCCGCCAAGCCAGAATAACATCGCAAGGTAAGTGGCAAAAACGCTAGCACTTATCAGATAAAACCAATTGTGTTTTTTTGTGGTAAATTCGAGCTTTACAGCTTTCAATTTATTCCTTAGCAGCATAAAGATAAACATACCAATCACGCCGGCTAATAAGCGCAATAACACAATCCAGAAAAAGCCATGCTCGCCACTGTCCAATACAGGCTTAACCATCACCACCCCCATGGCAGTTAGAAAGACCGAAGCCGCTGCATACAAGATCCCGCGATATAGATTATGAGTATCCACCTCCTGATAGCGTTTTTGATAAACCACAATCAAGATCCCGGTAATCACCAAAACAAAGCCTAGCCATTGCCATAAGGCTAAGGATTCATTTAGATAGAAAATAGAAAGTAGAATTACGAATGGGCTATACAAACTGGCAACTATGGCTGTTCGGCCTGCGCCAATTTTTCTAAGTGCTTGAAAATACCAATTGTCAGCAATGGCGATGCCAAAGTAACCGCTTAAAATAACAATCAGCCACTCTTGCGGACTTAGCTCAGGAACAGTAAAACCTTCCATGATTAAGGCTGTAGGAATGATGAGCAAGGTGGCGATACAGTTCTTGAAAAAATTGAGATTGTTAGCGCTCAGAGACTCACCTGAATGCTTAAACAGGACGACACCAATTGCCCAACAAACTGCACACGCAAGTGATAAAACTTCACCTAAGCCCATAATAAACTGCATTAGAAATCGTGTGGCTAAAGTACCACAAAGCGATAAAATAAACTAAAAGTTTAAGCTGGAATTAATAAATTATAATCCAGATCCAAGACCAACTGAGGGTGAATATTTTTTTGATCTGCCAAATCAAATTTGGACTGATGCTGCATCTCTTGCCATTGCACGTTTTTAAAACCAAGCGTTCTTACTCTCAGCGCACCGACACCCGCAGCAATAACCTTTTTTTCAACGATTTGCGAAGCAGCATAAATGGTATCACCTGCAAACGAGGGATTTAAATGACTACCCGCATTAATCGCCGACAGCCACTGGGCATTAGCCAAGCCATTGTGAGTAAGAGTTCTACAGAGGGAAATCACATGACCGCCATAAACAAGGCGCTGCCCATGACGGCTTGCATTCATTTGATGCTGATTAAAGTGAACTTTGGCGTTATTTTGATAAAGATTAGTCGCCAAAGTATGCTGCGAGTCATCAATGGTAATACCATCAATATGGTCAATCCACTCCCCTAGCTCATAATCCGCTAAAAAATAATCTTCGCCACTAATTTGTGGATCATAATTTTGTGTCGCATAATTTTCTGGTATTGCCAAAGCTTCCAAATTAACCGTTGATTCCATATAAGGTTTAACTTCAAAACTATTAAGCATAGCCTCTTGGCGCTTATGCACCATCACCCAGCGCTTCCAGCTAAGCACTAAATGACCATGCTGGTTAATGGCTTTTGAATGCACATAAACGATACCCGTCTTGCCATTGGAGTTTTCTTTTAAACCAATAACTTCGGAAATCACACTAAGAGTATCACCCGCATAAGTAGGCAACTCAAACTGTAATTCGGCATAGCCCAAATTAGCGACTGCATTTAAAGAAATATCATTGACGGTTTTTCCAAACGCAATATGGAAAACCAAAAAATTATCGATAGGGGTTTGTTTGAAACCTAACCGACTCGCAAACTCATGATTGCAAAAAAGACTAAAGCGCGAGCCCGTTAAGGACAAATAAATTGCAGCATCAGCGTCAGTAATAGTTCTTGGAGTAGCATGATAGATCTGCTCACCTAAAGAAAAGTCTTCAAAAAATCGTCCACGAGATGCTTTATTTAGCATAATGATTAAGAGCCTATCAGCTCATTTTGCCCCAAGTCTTTGACTCGATTATATAGACTTATGACCCTTTCTGCCCATTCTTTTAA
>JABXIW010000053.1 GCA_013372875.1 Gammaproteobacteria bacterium
ACCTATGCTGGATTTACAAGGATATGAAGCCTCCATTTTTAAAGGGGCTTTGGTAACCATCGAAGTAGCTGTGCTGTCACTACTGCTTGCGGTGATATTGGGAATGCTTGGCGCGCTTGCTAAGCTTGCTCCCTACAAATGGGCAAGAGCAATTGCCACACTTTACACCACCATTATTCGCGGCATTCCAGACTTAGTTCTGATGATGTTGATTTTCTTTGGTGGGCAAATACTTTTAAACAATAGCCTCTATTCCATCAACGAAACGCTCAATGAATGGTTTGCATCTAGTGACCCAAATCATGAGTGGACTTCTTACTTACCTGACTACATTGATGTGAGCCCGTTTATTGCCGGTGTGCTGACAATTGGTTTTATCTTTGGAGCTTACATGGCGGAAACTTTCCGTGGTGCGATCATGGCCGTCGATAAAGGTGAGTTGGAAGCAGCAAAAGCTTATGGCATGAGCCCAGTGTTGTCGTTCAGAAGAATCCTTCTTCCTCAGATGATTCGCCATGCACTACCGGGATTTGGTAACAACTGGCTGGTATTGTTAAAAACCACCGCGCTTGTCTCCATTATCGGGCTTGAAGATATGGTGAGAATGAGCTCTCTGGCGGCTGGTACAACCAAAATGCCGTTCACGTTCTACATGGCCGTTGCACTGATTTTCCTTTTCTTCACCAGTATTTCGACGGGGTTGTTAAAACTCGTTGAACGCAAATTCAGTATTCATGCGAGGTAAGTAATGGATTTTTCGTTGATTATTGAAAGCTTCCCTGTTTACCTTCAAGGGCTTTGGACGACCGTTTGGCTGGTGGGCATTTCATTGGTGATTGGCTTGTGCGTCTCAGTTCCACTCGCCATTGCGAGAAACAGTACCAACTACGCTTTGAGCCTTCCTTCTTGGGGATTCATTTACTTTTTCCGAGGAACGCCACTGCTTGTTCAGTTGTATCTGATTTACTATGGCATGGATCAGTTTTTCCCAGTGAAAGATACCTTATGGGAACACGCGTGGTTTTGTGCTCTGGTTGCGTTTGTACTAAACACATCAGCGTATACGGCAGAGATCATTCGTGGTGCGATTAACGGTTTGCCGAAAGGCGAAGTGGAAGCCGCAAAAGCGTATGGCATGAGTAAATTTATGACTTACAAACGCATCATCTTGCCAAGTGCGTTACGCCGAGCACTACCTGCTTATTCTAATGAAGTGATTTTCATGCTTCACGGCAGTGCGGTTGCAGGGATCGTAACCATCGTGGACTTAACTGGTGCAGCGCGCTTAGTTAACTCTCGTTATTACGCACCATTTGAGTCGTTCTTGACTGCTGGACTTTTCTATATGTCGCTCACGTTTATCATTCTTTGGTGCTTTAAACGCGCGGAAAAACGTTTCTTAGCGTACCTGCGTCCTCTGAGCTAAATCATGTATTTAAGTAATGGTACCTACGGGTACCATTCTATTTTTGATACCTTCATTCATACTTTTCTGATTTATCAACAAGACTATTTCGCTCCCTCGTTCGCTTACATTACACTTCGGCAAAAAACCTTGTTTAATAAGTGAAATATGAAAAAAATAATTATATCGTTGGGTCTTGCCGCTGTTGCCACCGGATGCGGTGGTGGAGAGAGCAAGTCACAATCAAACAGTCAAGTCACACCAACTCCAGTTCCTGTTCAACAAGCGCTAGAAACAGGCAATGCCCTGTTAGTTTCTGACCCAAATGACTTCATTCGCGAAAGCCGTCAAGTTGTTGAGGCGCACAAGAAACAGTCGAATGCGATCAAATCTGCGATAGCAAAAAATCTTTCGGGTCTTTACTGGGATCCGACGCATTATGCCGCGATTTTTGCTCCTACTTATGGATTTAACGACACCATCTTGATGACCAATAAAGCGATGGCGAGTGGCTACAAAGACCAAGCGTTGTCGATTGGTATTGCTGGTGAGCAAACTAATGGCCAGCGTTATGCTGTTTTAGGCAGTAACCCATTTCGAACCGCACAACGTTTTCCTGACTCTTCTAATGCGGCAATGACTCAATGGCTAAATAACCTCGTTACTTGGTTGTCAGGTGGAGCTACTTCAAACGTCGTCATCGCGCAAATGGATCAGTCTTATTACTTTCCTGATGAGCAAGCGACGCGCAGTTGGTTAAACAACAATATTTCACCAGACCTGACATTTAATGAAGCTAACCTGTGCGACGGTTCAAAATTACTTAGCTGCTTGAAAGCCGATAAGCCAAACCTGTTGATTCTGTCACAACATTTGCTGTCAGGAGATACCAACCAACAGGTAATAGATGCGCTGGCTTATGCCGAGCAAGCTAAAATTCCGGTTCTATATCTGCATTGGGACGGTGGGCTGACCGATCTTGGCCGAGACATTTTGGCAAAATTCCATGTTGACTACGTGGGGGACAACTATTGGCGTAAGTTAGGTTTGGTCGATTGGGCACCTTCATCACTGATGAACTTTGTGCCAGATTCTGTCATCACGCAACAAGCGTTGTTATCCCGTTTCGAAACTCAAAACTTCAATGTTGATTTGTCCCAATGTGATGACAAATCATGTCCAGAAGCAGCGAACATGGACAGTCAATTTTACGACGCTGCCAACAGCATTCGCCAATGGCTGAAATTACTTGATGAGCAAAAAATCTCGTTGTTTGAACAAGATGGTTATCAATACGAAAAGCTTATGGTGTTATTGGCGGATCATTATCGTCAAACGGCCTCTTTTCCAATGGATAAGCAGTCTACGGGGACGACTGAGTTTTTGAAATCGTACTTCGCGGACTACGTTCAATACAACAGTCGTCGCATCAACCCAAAACAACCAAATATGGGAAACTTCAGTCGCAGTGAATTTGGGGCCGATGTAAAGAGAACTGATACTACGGTGAATATGGAGTCTAAACGTAACTTCCGTTCGGTAGGAGTGTATGCGCTGCCAGGTGAGACTTTCACGGTAACGCGTAAAGACAACAATGATGTGACCACAAAAATTGTCATCAATAGCTTAAGAAGTGGAGCGACCCATGAGTTCAGTAAAGACGGTTATACTCGACCTAAACTGCTGACTTCATTTGCTTACGAAGTCAAAGCGGGTGAAACCATCACGCTGACTTCTCCTTATGGCGGCCCAGTACAGGTTCACTTTGACAAAAATGATATTCCGGTTGAACTGAGATTTAACCATGTGGCACAGCATCCTGTATGGAGAAGTGAGAAGGACAACGACACCTTTATCCAGCAGCTAGAAGCCAATTTGTTTGATTGGGCCGAGCTGATCACTCCTGGGTTTGAAGTGCACTCAAAGCGTGACAAGATGTTAGAGTCGGTCAACGATGAAATGTGGTCTACCCCTGCGGAAATGGCGCTGGCAACAGAAGAATATGTTCATAATTACCCGCATGTTCTGGCTGGTTTCCAAGGGCCGGGTATAGACGAAGTACCTGAAATTATTCAATACGCTCAAAACCAAGGCTGGGAAATTGCCAATATTGATATGGTTAAGCACATGAATGCTGACCAAGCCACTTGTGGCTATGGCTGCTCTGGTAACCCGTACGATGCTTATTGGGCCTTCAGTCCTTTAGGTCACGGTGATTTGCATGAGCTAGGCCACGGTTTAGAGAAAGGACGATTCCGATTCGCTGGTTGGGAAGGGCATTCGACGACCAACTACTACTCCTACTACAGCAAGTCTCGTTTCTTCCAAAATACGGGTAAGGAATCAACCTGCCAAAGCTTGGATTTCAAAGGTCAGTTTGAACTGTTGCAAACCAGTCGAACACAAAGCGATCCAAATGCTTATATGGCGGAGCAAAACCAAACGGGTTGGAGCTGGGGTGCTCGCGTTTACATTCAAATGATGATGGCAACTCAGCACGAAGGTGTGCTTAAAAATGGTTGGCATTTACTGGCGCGACTTCATCTTATTGAGCGTGAGTTTAATCGTTTGAAAGCAGATGAGGCACTGTGGAATGCGAAACAATCAAGCATTGGCTTCTCGATGTATACCAAAGATGAAGCGAACAGCATCTCAAACAATGACTGGTTGCTCATTGCCCTAAGTTACGTGGCTCAGCGAGATATGACTAACTATCTCGACATGTGGGGATTCTCGTTCTCAGAAAAAGCGAAGCAACAAGTTGTTGCGTTGAATCTGACGCCGATGCCTCTCACTTACTTTGCAAGTAGCAATACCGGCTACTGTCTGAACGAATTCGCTCAAATGCCAGTAAGTATTGATGGTCAAACGGTTTGGCCGCTGAACTAGCTGAGTAGAAAATAACGTGCATGAAAAGGGAGACTGAGTCTCCCTTTTTACTAGGTTTATCTTAGCGTTGAGTCACGGTTATTGCTTTGTAAAGTATTACTTGAATGTCGACCAGATTGGCGCATGGTCTGAAGGCTTCTCAATACCGCGTAATTCATAATCGATACCCGACTCAATACATTTTTGCGCGAGAGAAGGAGTCGCCAAAATCACATCAATTCGTAGACCTCGGTTGTCATCAAAGCCGCGAGAGCGGTAGTCAAACCACGAGAAGCGATCGTTCACTTCTGGGTAAAGCTTACGGAAAGTATCTTCAAATCCCCAATTTAACAACGTTTGTAGCCATTCACGTTCTTCTGGTTGGAAAGAGCATTTACCCGTTTTCAACCAACGCTTACGGTTTGGTTCTCCGATACCGATATCTGAATCGATAGGGCTGATGTTGATATCACCCATAACAATCAACTGTTCATCGTTGCTGTGATGATCGTTTAGATACGTCATTAGATCTTTGTAGAACTGGCGCTTGTATGGGAATTTCGTTTCGTGGCTAATGTTGTCCCCTTGAGGGAAGTAGCCATTAAGCACCGTTACTTTTTCACCATTTTCGTCTTCAAACGTCGCCATGATCATGCGCTTTTGGTGTTCTTCGTTATCCGTTGGAAAACCTTTTTGTACGCGGATTGGCTCTTGCTTACAAAGCATCGCTACGCCGTAATGCGCCTTCTGGCCATGAAAATACACTTTGTAACCCATGGCTTCGACATCTTCAATCGGGAACGCTTCATCATGCACTTTAATCTCTTGAAGACCAATAACGTCAGGCTGGTGTTTATCGATGAGCGCTTGGAGTTGGTGCAGTCGAGCACGTAGTCCATTGATGTTAAAGCTGATTACTTTCATTATTTATCCTTTTGAGGGCGTATTTTTCTAGAATGGTATCATTCTGAAAGCGTAGTGAAAATGAATCTCAACAAAAGAAAAAAGCGCGTTTTACTGCGCTTTCAATTTGTTTTCTAAATCTGTTTGTACGATCTTCAATGCTTTAATCGCAACTTCTGGATCAATCTCGTTGGTTTCAAGCAAGTAGATCAAATCAACGGCCAGCTTGATCTCTTCTGGCGCGTCATCAAGAGGAGAGGTTGGTTGGTCTGCCATTATTGGTGCTTTTCCCTATGTGTAATTTGATTTTCTAGTTTAAGAAGCGCTGCCTCACAACGAGCTAAACGTTGCTCTGTCGCCAGTAATACTTTCTGAGCTTCAGCTCGCATAAAACTAGGTGCAGTTTCCACTGCGCGTTCCTTTTCTAACACCATTTCTCGCAAGCGTCTTGCCCATTCTTGGTGCTGCGCGAGCTCTTGATAAAGCACGTTAATTGGTTTGCGAAAGTGGCTGCTATGCTTGATTTCATTCTTACGAATTTTGGTGGTAGAAATCTCTCGCTGAATTGCGCCAATTTGCGCTACGAGTCGTTCGGTGAGGTACTCCGCGCGCAAAGCGGTGAGCTTATTTTCGTTTTGCTCTCGGATAATTGCGTCCAGTGTCGATTTCGCTTCTTTTACGCAAGGGGTCAGTAAGCGAGAACGGCAGCTAAATAAACGTTCATCAAACAACGGAACGTGATGCTCTCCTCGCTGGCGATCCAATGTCGCGGCTTGATTCGCCATGTGTTCTAAACTTTGCGAAAGTTGTTCGATGTTCATGATAAACCTACAAACCAAGCGTCATAAGCCAGCTTAATCGCCAATACGCTCACGACCGTGACAAAAACGGGACGAATGAACTTAGAGCCGAATCGAATTGCAGAATGCGCACCAACAAATGCCCCAGCCATTAAACACACACCCATTGTTAAGCCTAG
Organism: Gammaproteobacteria bacterium; assembly: GCA_013372875.1. The sequence goes on from JABXIW010000053.1 coordinate 6,156, forward strand.
CACCCAGTTAATATGACCTAAAATAGCGAAAGTAATAAGTGAGGTAAAATTACTGGTGAAGTTCATTGCTTTGGCTAAACCAGAGGCGAGCAATATATTGAGACGGTACAGCGCCATAGAACTTACAGTCCAAAACGCGCCTGTTCCTGGACCGGCTAATCCATCGTAAAAACCAATCGACAAACCTTGCAGGTACTGTTTTTTATGCAGCTTTGGGCAAGGCTCTGGTATTGGGCTTTGATGAGGGGAATGTGGCGTTTTGTGGAATACAGTATACAGCGCAGCGGCTAATATAATAAGAGGCAAGACTTTTTCTAGCCAATCCGTACTGATGGCATCGACAAAGAGCGTGCCCAATGTTGCGCCGACAAGCGTTGCTGCAAACGCGCGCCCCCAACACTGAGGTTTGAACAAGCGTTTTTTGTAGTAAGTGAATGCGGCAGTTGACGATGCAAAGGTAGCAGCCAACTTGTTCGTCCCCAAAGCAATGTGAGGAGGAAGCCCCAAAGACAGCAAAGCAGGGACGGTTAGCATCCCTCCACCACCTGCGACTGCGTCAATAAATCCAGCAACAAA